>NYYG01000047.1 GCA_002686685.1 SAR116 cluster bacterium
ATCGCCATTTGGACGAGGGCCTGAAGCGATACGCCAAGCAAGGTCACACCACCCCCAAGCAGCATCACAATACCGGTTGCAACGTGAAAATTATCAACAAGGCCCAGCCCGGCCACAAGCAGTGGCACCAGCAACAATGTCACCACGACTTGCGTCTGAAAGACACCCGGCGTCTGCGCCGCGGACATCGCCTTGAAAATAGCGGCACCAGCCGCGCCGGCACCAGCCGCCGCCGTCATGAAGCCAAGCCCGGCCGGCCCGCGTTCAAAAAGGCCGTTGGCCAGCAAAGGCAGGGTTTCCAGCACACTGCGCCCCGCCAGCGCCCCGATCCCGGAAAATATCAGCGCAGTCCTGACAAGCGGCAACCGCAGCGCATAGGCCCAGCCGGCCAGCAAGGCACCAAAATAGCTGTCCGGGGGCGGCGCTGTATCGCGCGCGCGATCACGCGGCCGCATGAACCACAGGGCCGCGACCGGCACGCCGTAACACAGGGCGGTCAGCATCAGTGAATGTGCGGCCCCGAGGATATTGATCAGCGCCCCGCCAACCGCCGGGCCGATGAGCCGCGACAGGTTGAAATTCAGTGCTGTCAGCGCAACGACTGACGACAGGTGATCTGGCGGCGCAAGACGCGGGGTCAACGACATACGCATGGGANGATTGGCTGCGGAAATAAGCCCGGTCANAAAGGAAAATCCGGCAAGCAGCAGCGGCGTCTGCGCACCAGCAAGACAGATCCAGGCAAACAGCGCTGTTGCNATCCCCGCGCAGCCATAGCTGATGATGCTGCCGATGCGCACATCNATCCGGTCNGCAACNACGCCGAANAGCGGGCTGACAAACAATGTCGGTACAAAGTTCAGAAAGGCCACAAGACCGACAAAGCTGGGCGAATCCGTCAGCACCCATGCCAGCCATCCGATNATAACCCGCTGCGCCCAAAAGCCGTTAAGGGCGATGTGGAGGCTGAAGATATAGCTTCGGAACGGCGGGGACTTCAAAGCAACAACATTCATGCCGCCATTACACCACAGCTGTNATCAAAAGACGAAGCCCGTCGGGGCTTACCAGCGCCGTCATCGGGCAAGATGCAATGCCACAGGGCTGCGGAAATTCGAAGATGGCACCCAGGAAAGCGCGTCACTTGCCAGGGTAAAGGGCGGCATCTGCGCCAGAAAGACATGCATGGCGCGTTCCATCACCATGCGCGCAAAATCGTTGCCAATGCAGAAATGCTTGCCTGTCCCNAAGCCCAGATGCCCGGTCGGATTGCGATGAAGGTCATAAATNTCGGCATCCGGGAACTGGCGTTCATCCCTGTTGGCAGANCCGTAGGCCAGCACCACATAATCNCCTTTGCGCATGCGCTGNCCATGCAGCTCTACATCCCGCGTCAGGACGCGCTTGAAACGCTGCGCCGATGTGTTGTAGCGCAGCGATTCCTCAATCGCCGGCTTCAGCANGGCGGGATCCTGACGCAGCGCGTCCTGCACATCAGGCATCTGCGCCAGATTCAGGGCAAAGACACTCATGAAGCTGGACAGGGATTCAACGCCGGCCACGACGAACATGGCGGTTGTCAGCACAATTTCGCGTTCACTCAGCGCATCACCGTCAATCTCGGCCTCGGCCAGCTTGGTAATCAGATCATCCGCCGGTGCGCGCCGGCGCGCGGCCACGGCATCGCGCAGAAAGTCGGAAATTTCGGCAAAAGCCGCATTCATTTCCGCATTGCGGCCCTTGGCGGTTTTGTCTGTCGAGATGGACAGCACCACCTTTGACCTGATCTGCGCCGGATCCTGTTGCGGCAGGCCAAGCATATGCAGGATGGTATCCACCGTCACCTTGCTGGAAAAAGACCTGACAAAGTCAAAGCCGGGTTGCGCTGCACAATCTTCGGCAGCGCGCTGCGCGACAGCTTCGGCATGGTCGATGACCGCGGTCAGGTTCTTTCTGGCAAACGCATGGTTGGCAAGACGCCGCAGCCTGTCATGGCGCGGCGGATCGGTCGTGCCAAGCGTGCCACCGGAGCGTCCCGGGATCTCGTCGATCAGATTGCCGCTGAGCGACGAATAGGTCTCCCAGTCAACAGCAGCCTTGGCCACATCCGCATAGCGCGACAGGAACCAGATGCCGGCATCGTCACTCCAATANCATGGAAACGCGTCACGAAGGCGGCGATAGGCCGGAAAAGGATTTGCATCAATTTCCGNGCTGTACAGCATGATNGGTTCAGTCATTTTCGCCTCCGGGCCGCCNNTNGGCCGCCNTTGNCCCGTCTTCGGAACNTGTCTGTGCGGGGATATCGTCTAAAGCAGCCATCCCGGGACACTCGAGATCGAATGATATCCCTGAAACTGGACAACCCCCTCATAGCCGAGATTGCGTCCGAACCCGCTATCCTTGAAGCCGCCAAACGGCCCNCGGAAATCCTGTGCNGTCGGACCATGGCCATTCAGATATGTGTACCCGGCCTCCAGCTGGCGGGATATCGCCAGCGCCCNGTCACGATCCTCTGTCCATACTGACGAACATAGCCCGTAGCGCGAATCATTGGCGCGCCGTATGGCCTCGCCCTCNCTGTCGAACGGCATGATGGGCAGCGCCGGNCCGAATTGTTCTTCNGCAACGATATCAAGGCTCTGGTCAGGGTTGAAGACCAGCGCCGGCTTCTGGAAATAGCCGTTCCNGTACAGTGCCTCGTCCGGCACCTGCCCGCATTCGCGCACTTCGGCGCCGCTGGCACGNGCCTGACCGATCATGTCGGTGACGGTCTTCAGCTGCTTTGCATTGTTCACCGGCCCCATATTCGTGTCCGGTAACAACCCGTCGCCAACCACCATGCGGTTACAGACAGCGCTCAACCCCTCGATCACCTCGTCATAGCGCGACCTGTGTACATAGAGGCGTTTCAGCGCCATGCAGATCTGGCCAGAAGACATGAAGGTGCCGAGATACATATTCATGAAGGCTTTTTCATCAAGCCGNGCATCGGCACAGATAATGGCCGGGTCATTGCCGCCAAGTTCCAGCGTCACCGGNGTCAACTGGTCAGCCGCCACCTTCATCACATGTTTGCCAATGCGCACCGATCCGGTGAAATTGACAAANCGCACCAGCGGATGACCAACAAGGNAATCACCAATTTTGGTGGCATCGCCGGTGACGATATTGATCACCCCTGGCGGAAACATCTCGGCAANCCGCTGCAGCGTCATGCTGGGCGCAAGCGTGGATAATTCCGAGGGTTTCACCACCACTGTNTTGCCGGCCATCAATGCCTGCGGCAGCTTTGCACCAAGGATCGACAAAGGCCAGTTCCAGGGAACAATCAGCGTTGCCACGCCGCGNGGCTGGCGGGTGATGATGGTATCAAAAGGCGGGCCATGCTCGGTTTCGTCACGCGCCAGACGATCAGCATAGGCCGCTGTTGAACGGAACCTGTCCCCAAGGCGGGACACCTCGAGATGTGTTTCCTTAATGGGCTTGCCATGCTCGCGGCAGAACAGCCGTGCCCGCTTGTCGACATCATCCTGCCCGGCTTCAAGATAATCCGCGACTTCATTCAGCTTTGCCGCGCGTTCGGCATAGCTTGTCGCTGACCAGGCCGGATAGGCGGCATGTGCCGCGCGCACGGCCGCATCAACATCACCGACGGATGACAGCGCCGCATGCCCCACCAGCTCGTCGGGACGCGCCGGATTATACAGGGCATAGGTGCGGCCGCCCTCTGCCGGGCGCGCCACCCCGTCAATGTAATTGCCCGTGGTGACNGGTGCGTCACTTCCGGTTGCACGCAACATGCCTCACTCCCTGCCTGTCACCACGGTGTCNATCAGCCTCAGGACGGATCATCCGGTGCTGGCTTGCGATCCCCGTCGACAACGCCGCTCATCCCGTCCTCGAAGCTGACCCCCAGATCCTCGCCAATTTTGCGAAGGGCGGGCAGCTGGACGGCCATATCCATGATGGAATCCAGCGCCTGGTTCACCGGCGGCTTGTCACCCCCGCCTTCACCNCCACCCGAAGACCTGCTGCGATCAAGGGCACCACCGGTAATATGGTGGATCTTGATGGAGTCGATCTTCTCGGCAGGACGGACCATCTGTTCGACGATCTTTGGCAAGGCCTCGAGGCGCGCCTTGTCACGCGCCAGTTCGATCACCTCTGGCGACATGGCATTTTCCGCCTCATTCATCGCCCGTGCATTTTCTGCCTTCATCGCCAGCTCCTCGGCCATGGCGGACAGCCTGACCTTCTCGGCATCGGCATCGGATTGCGCTGCTTTCAGGCGCGCACCGGCCAGCGTGACCATGGTATCCGCTTCGGTGTCGGCGGCATGCTGTTTGCGCAGCCCATGCACCTGGCTTTCCTTCTCGGCGGTGATCAGATCAAGGCTCTTGCCGCGTTCTGCCGCCGCAAGCGCCTTGGCTGTTTCCACATTTTCGGCAGCCTTCACCGCTTCGGCACGGGCACCGCTGGCGGCCGCTTCGGCCTTGGCCTCATCCATACTCTGTTTGCGGAGCGTAATGTTGCGCTGCTGTTCGGCTGTTTCAACAGCCAGACGCTGGGCGATCTCGGCCTTGCTGATCTCCTCCTCACGCTGGATGTCGCTGGCGCGAATGGATTTTTCCATCTCGATCTTTGCGGCATTGGCNGCAATNTCGGATTCCGCCTTACTTGCCGCGATTTCGGCAAGCTGCGAGGCCCGCAGCGATTCCAGCGTCTTCACCTGTTCGATCTGCGCTTCCTGTTCCTCAAGATCGATCTGCAGCGTCCGCTTCGCCGCTTCCATGGCCGAACGCCGCACCGATACCTCGGCATCGGCATCAATGGTGGCACGCTCTTTCTTGGAATTCGCAATCACCTCGGCAAGCTTGCGCATACCGACAGCGTTAAAGGCGTTGTTCTCGTCAAGGGCGGTAAAGGGCGTCTGGTCCAGCGCCGTCAGGGACACGGATTCAAGTTCCAGACCATTCCTGCGGATTTCCTCGGTCAGCGCCGATTTGACCTGCTTTACAAAGGCCCCGCGGCCCTCATGAAGTTCATCCATGGTCTGCTGCGCCGCAACCGAGCGCAGGGTATCGACCAGCTTGCCCTCAATCAGATCACGCAGCTTGTCGGCCTCGAATGTGCGGCGGCCAAGCGTCTGTGACGCCCGCGCAATCGATTCCTCGGTCGGTTCTACCGATACATAGAATTCGACACCGACATCGACGCGCAACCTGTCTTTTGTGATCAGCGCCTGCTCGCCATGCCGGTGCACTTCCAGCCGCATGGTCTGCATATTGACGCGACTGACCTTGTGGAAATAGGGCAGCACAATCACCCCGCCATCAAGGACAACTTTTCGTCCTCCAAGGCCTGTCCGCACCAGCGAAAGCTCGCGCGACGCACGTTCGTAAAGCCAGGCCGCAACCACAACAAGGATGGCGACGAGGACAATGACCAGAAGAATAATCGATGTAGCGGACATCACATTCTCTCCTTCTCAGGTTAAAATTGGTGCATGTTCTGGTAGATGTGCGAGGACATGCCACCATCAAGCATCAGGTTGGCTCCGCGGAACCAATGGGTCATATCGGACAGCAGAAAGCAGACGACAGGCGCGATATCATCGGGTCTGCCGGCGCGATCATTGACCGACATGTCTTCCTCGGCGCGGGCACCGAGGGTTTTCACGAAATCTGCAAGGATCGGCGTTTCTACCGGCCCCGGGCTGACAGCATTCATGCGGATGCCGCGGTCGCGCCAGGTCCAGCGGTTTTTCTTGGTCCAGACAACAAGCGCTTCCTTGCTGAAGAAATAGCTGCGCCCGCCTTCATTGCTGATCTTGTGATCATGCATGAAGCGCTCGACATCCTCGAATGCCAGATGTTCAGAAGCCTTGATCGCCTCCAGCGCATCCGGCCAGCCAAAGCCGGCAAGCGAGGCAAGATTCACAATCGAGGCATTGTCATTCAGCTTGGGCACCATCATCTCGGTGAAATATTTCAGCCCGACAAGATTGACCTTCACCACCAGATCGGCCGGTGCTGTTGGCGGCAGCCCGGCAATATTGGCAATCCCGTCGATCCGGCCAGGCAGGGCATGCACCAGCGCCTTGATGGTGCGTCTGTCCGACAGGTCGGCGAGATACAGTTCATCGACATAATCCTCGGTCTTGTTGCGGTCGACGCCGATGACGTCACCGCCTAGCTGTTTGATCAGCTTTGCCGTGTCGCGCCCGATGCCTGACGAACAGCCGGTCACCACGATCGTCTTGTCGCGGAGGATCTTGCCATAGGTCCAGTCCCGTGATGCCCAGTCGGTATCCTGCATCTCTGTGTCCTGCATCTTCATTCCTCTCCTGCGCCTAGAACATGGGCGGGAATCCACGCCCGCCACGTTCCAGTGTTACCCATCTGGTTTCGGTGAATGTTTCCGTTGACCAGCGCCCCCCATGCCGTCCGACGCCAGACGATTTCGACCCGCCAAACGGCACATGCGGTTCGTCATTTACTGAACTGCAATTAATGTGACACATGCCTGTTTCCAGCGCCCCGGCGATGGCAAGGCCGCGCGCCTCATCACGCGTGATGACACCAGATGACAGCCCGTATTCGCTGTCATTGGCGATGGCGATGGCCTCGCTGTCCGTGCGATAGGGGATCACCGGCACCACCGGCCCGAATGTTTCCTCGGCATAGACTTTCATGTCCGGGGTCACGCCCGTCAGGATGGTCGGTTCGACAAAACGGCCCTCGACCCCGCCGCCAATCACGACGCGCGCGCCCTTGGCAACGGCATCCTCGATCTGTTCCCTGACCTTGCCAGCCTGTTTGTCATTGATCAGCGGGCCGATAACATGGCCCTTGTCGGCGCTCGGGTCCCCCACTTTCAGCTTGGCGGCACGCGCCGCAAAGCGGGACAGGAATTCATCAAACACGCTTTCCTGCACAAGGATTTTTTCAACCGACATGCAGATCTGGCCCTGATGCATGAAGCTGCCGAAATTGGCCGCTGCTGTGGCGCGGTCCATATCGGCGTCATCGCAGACAATCAGGGCATCCTTGCCACCAAGCTCGACACAGCATTTCTTCAGATGCGCCCCTGCCTTGGCAGCGATCACCCGGCCTACTGGCGTCGACCCGGTAAAGCTGATCCCCTTGATCAGCGGATGTTCGATAATCATGTCGCCAACGGCCGGCACATTCTCGCGCGAGCAGGTCACCACATTCAGCACCCCGGGCGGCACGCCGGCCGCCTCGAAAATCTCGGCAAAGATCATGCCCCCTGTATAGGGCGTTTCCTCGGACGGTTTCAGCACCACGCANTTGCCGGCGGCAATCGGGAAGGCAAGGCCACGCGCCGTCAGCAGGGTCGGGAAATTCCANGGCGAGATGACCGTGACAACCCCCATCGGGCGGCGCATTGCCATGGATATCTTGCCATGGTCGGATGGCAACACCTCGCCAATGGCGTTGTATGTCATGGCGGCAGCGGCGCGNAACACCTCGGGCACATAGCCGGATTCGAACATGCCCTTGCCGAACCAGCCGCCCCCCTCGCCCTGCAGCGCNGATACCAGATCATCACGNCGGCGTTCAAATTCATCNGCCACTTTNAGCATGNAATGGGCGCGTTCGTTATAATGCAGCCCGGACCAGTGCGCGAATGCATCCTGCGCTGATTGAATGGCGCGGGCAGCCATGCCGCTATTCCCGTCAGCGACACGCGCCCAGACGGACCCGTCCGCCGGGTTCAGATCATCAAATGCGNCACCAGCCGGCACCCANGACCCGCCGATATAGAGATTGTCGAAGGACCGCGCCATTTAAGCCTCCCTAGCTTTCACCAGCGCGCCGCTGCCGTCGCGCTTGTATATTTCGACCTTCGCCTTGCGATACACCGGGATTTCCGGAAGCCCGACAGGCGCGTCATCCTGTGTCACGCTGCGTGCTGGCGCTGTCGTCCCGCCATTCGCCCGTGGCCCATTCGCCCGTGGCCCATTCCCCAATGGCTGGCGGGCCCTTTGCGCCGCCGCCTCGAAATCGGCAAGCATGGATGAAATCCGGTCATCACCGCCGGATGCGCCGCTGGCAGCTGCTGGCTGCCGGGCCGGCGATGGTGCCTCTGGTTCCGGCGTAATCTCGACAATTTTTGGACCGGTCCTGCCCTTTGCCGCCGATGACGGCATCGCCATTGATGACGGGCGTGCGGCAGCATTTGCCCGCCCGAGAAGACTGTCCAGATTCTCGCCGATCAGCGTCGTGGAATCCTGCGCCCCGCCGGACAGGCCGGCAGGCGTAATATAAACGCGCCCGTCTCCTGATGCCGGCCCTGATGCCGGAGNCGNAGGCGTCGCGGNTGGNGGGCTGGCTGATNGNGGGGGGGCCGGTTGCGACGCGGCAGGCCGTGGGGGCCTTGTGCCGGCGCGTCCGGGCTTGCCGCCAAGATAAGCTGCCTGAACCGCCGGGTCTGCCGCCAGCGCTGCGGCATCATTCGCCCCGACAATATGNCCGTTTTCGATCAGATAGCCGCGGTCAGCAATGGCGAGTGACAGTTTTGCATTCTGCTCGACCACCAGCACGCCCGGCCCGGTCTCGCGGATGCGGCCAAGCGCCTGGAACAGTTCCTTGCTCAAAAGCGGAGACAGGCCAAGCGATGGTTCATCAAGCATCAGGATGGTCGGATCTGACATCAGCGCCCGCCCAACAGCGACCATCTGCTGCTCGCCGCCAGACATGGTCCGCGTGATCTGCTTGCGCCGCTCGCGCAATTTCGGGAACAGGGCCAGCACCCTGTCGAGATTGGCCTGTTCGTTCACCCGCGCCCGTTCACTATAGGCACCGAGCCGCAAATTTTCCTCGACATTCAGATCGCCGAAAATCGCCCTGCCTTCCGGCACCAGCGCAATGCCGCCTGTGACAATTTCATCAGGTGAGCGGCCAAGGAGCGATTGNCCGGCAAAGCTGATATCACCGTCGCAATGCCCCTCTGACANGCCGGCAATGGCGCGGAGCAANGACGATTTGCCAGCACCATTCGCGCCCAGAATGACCACAACNTCGCCCTTTGCGATCTGCACCGAAATATCATCCAGCGCACGATGCTGGCCATAGGTGACGGACAGATTATTGACCTCAAGCATCAGATATCCTCTCCGATATAGACTTTCACCACTTCCGGATCGGCAAGCACCATATCCGGCGCACCCTCGGCAATCTTGGTCCCCGCCGCCATGACGATGCAGCGGTCACACAGCGACCGGATGGCATCCATCACATGCTCGACAAGGATGATGGTGATGCCTTCCTCGCGGAGCGACCTGATAAGGTTGATGCCTTCCTGCAGTTCNGTCGGGTTGAGGCCGGCCAGCCATTCGTCGAGAAGCAGCAGCTTCGGCGAGGCGGCCAGCGCTCGGGCAAGCTCCAGCCGTTTCTGGTCGATATAGGTCAACGAGCCGACCGGCACCGNCTCCTTGCCGGACAGACCGACGCGCGCGATCAGCTTGCCTGCCTCATAGCGGGCCTGGTCCCCCCAGATCCGCCTGTGGCCGAACACCATGCCTGCCATGCAGTTCTCGACCACGGTCAGGCTGGGCAGGATACGAACAAGCTGGAAGGTGCGCGCAATGCCACGCTGGTTNATCTGGTTTGCCGTCAGGCTGCTGATAAATCGGCCATCAAGGCTGATGGAGCCTTCACTCAGGCGCAGCGCNCCCGAAATCAGGTTCATCATGGTGGTCTTGCCCGACCCGTTCGGGCCAATGATCCCCATCACCTCGTCACTATTGACGTCAAAGGACAGGTTATTGACGGCGACAAGCCCGCCAAAGCGTTTCGTTGCGTTTGATACGCTGAGAACCGTTGCTACCATGTCGAACGCCCCCGCCTGGCCAGCAGCTGTTCGATCCGGCCGACAACGCCCTTGGGCAGGAAATAGACGATCACCAGAAAGGCGATGCCCATGACCAGTGTCGAATAGCTGGAATAATTGGCGTTGATGTATTCCTGCAGCAGCGCAAAGGGGATGACCCCGACGATTGGCCCCCAGAGCCGGCCGGTACCACCAAGAAGCGCCATGATGACGACAATGAAGGAAATCTCGGGCGAGAACACACCATTNGGTTCGATATAGGTGTATCGCGGCGCGATCAGCGCACCCACAAGTGCCGCGACAAAACCGGAAAAGGTGAACAGGATCACCTTTGATGTCGCGGTATTGATGCCGACATGACGCGCCACCGTTTCGTCATTGCCGATGATCCGCAGCGCAAAGCCGAGACGCGAGCGGTTGACCCACCAGCCGGCCAGATAGACCACCGCGGCAAGGATCACCAGATAGATATAGATATCGGCCTCGGTCAGGTCGGTCAGCACATACAGCCCGCGTGAACCGGTAAAGTTATTCTGGATCCAGGACACGAGGGTGCGGATCATTTCGGCAAGGCCCAGTGTGAAGATCACGAAATAGACGCCGGACAGGCGCAGGGTCGCAATCCCGATCAGGAAGGCGAGAACCGCGCCGACAAATGGCGCAATGACCACCATCTCCCAGAAGCCCATATTGTAATCGGACATGCCGGTGCCGACCAGATAGCCCCCCACCCCGAAAAAGGCCGCCGTTGCCAGCGAGATGTAATGTGTCGGGCCGGAAAAGAGCGACCAGCTTGTCGCCAGCACNGTAAACATGGCGATGGTCANCGCGATCGACATCCAGTAGCCATTGGCAACAAGCGGCACGCAGGCTGCCAGCAGCAGCAGGACCGCCCCCCAGGCCAGGGATTTGAAATCGGACCCGTGGCTCATGTCGCCTTCCTCCCGAACAGGCCCTGTGGCCGGAACAGCAGCACAAGCACGAAAATCGCATAGGCAGAGGCAAGGGTAAGGCCGGGGTCNATCAACCGCGCAACCGTGGTTTCGACAAGGCCGAGGATAAGCGCGGCGACGATCGCACCGCGNATGTCACCGACGCCGCCCATAATGATGATGATCAGCGCCTTCATGGTGAAAATCACACCAACCGATGCATCAAGCGTGATGAAGGTCGAAATNAGCGTGCCCCCCATGGTGGTGACCGCGCCGCCAAGGGCAAAGGCCAGCGCCGACATCCTTGGCACATTGATCCCCACGAGGCCGCTGGCCTCGGTGCTGACCGACACGGCGCGCATGGCCATGCCGGGCCGGGTGAAATACAGCCACAGCCACAGAATGGCGCCGATCAAAACCGCAAAGCAGAAGGCGATGATGCGGTTCAGCGCAAACGTCTCGCCCACAATTTCAAAAGGTTCGGCAAGATAGGAATAGGTAAAATATTCGCCATGGATCGATACCATGATGCCGACAAGCGCAAAGCTCATCCCGAAGGTTGCAAGGATTGAATCCACCTCCAGCTGGCCCTGGTTCCGCGCCCGGTTCACAAGCGGTCGCAGCAGCGCCTTATAGATCACCCAGTTTCCGAAAAAGGACAGGGGCGCCACGATGAGCATGGTCAGGATCGGGCTGATTGCATCGGCCACAAAGATCCAGAAGGCTGCCAACGCACCAAGAACAAGAAACTCGCCATTGGCCAGATTCATGATCCTGGCAACGCCATATTGCATGTTCAGGCCAAATGCGATGAGCGCATAGGTGCCGCCAAGCAAAAAACCTGTGATGATGATATCCATCTCACGCTACCCCAAGGATCAGAAACCCGCTGCGCCAACCCCTGGGTTGACGTTGTCACGCCGGATTTCCGGGAAAACATCAAGGAGAATGAAACTGGCCACCTGCAGGATGGCCAGTTTCCTGTAATGTCCGGATCAGTTCCAACCGTCCTTAGCAACAATTGGAGCGGCACCATCCATCTGCGACGACTTCACGCCACGGAACTTGCCATCCTGCCACTGGCCAACGGTCCAGTACTTGTTCGAGATCTGGTTCTCAAAACTGATGGGGCCCATAATCGTATCNAAGGTGTTGTCCTTGATGTACTGGGTCACAGTCTTCCGNTCGAGTGTGCCAGCACCCTCGATGGCCTGACCAAGAATTTGCATTGATACGTAAGTGTTGGCTGAAGCCCAGCCATCAGCATCCTTGCCCGTAATTTCCTTGTGAGCCTTAAAGTACTCCTGGATCTTCGGTGATTCTTGGTTCACGCCACCGGCACCAAACACGCCCTCGACCTTGGAGCCAAACTTGCCCTTGAATGCTGGGAAGCAGGTTGCCACCGCCGTGTAATACATTTTCACATCAAGGTCCTGGATGATTGCCTGCTCGGTCAGACCAAAAGTGTCTGGCGGATAGGACCAAGCAATGAAAGCGTCTGGGTTGCTATCCTTGGCACCTTTAATAATCGGCGAAAGNTCAGGCGTGCCGAGCGGGTAGGACTTGTCATAAACAATGTCGAACCCAGCTTCCTTCATCTTTGGGCGTGCCGCCTCGGCAAGTTCAATGCCAAACGCATCAGCGACATTCACCATGGCAACACGGTTGCCAATCGTACCGGCGTCGCGCATGTCCGAGAGTATCTCGATAACAGAATCGGTNAAGGATGTGGTGTTGCCAAGCGTAAAGAACAGATTGTCATAGCGCGATGTCAGTTCCGGCATCTTGTCGGAAATGGCCGATACTGCAATCTGCGGATAGTTATATTTGGCATAGATGGGAGCCGCAGCCAGGTTGAAGCCGGTGCCATAGGGGGCGATGATGAAATCGACTTGATCCACCTCAGCAAGCCGCTGTGCCGCCTTGATATGCTCACCCGGATTTGTCTTGTCATCATATTCGATGATCTCAACCATCATCTTTTTGCCACCGACATTCAGGCCACCCGCAGCATTAACCTGCTTTGACCACAGCTCGACATTTGGCCACTGGGTCACAGCAGAGCCGCCCGCAAGTGGACCGGACTTCGGAGCCACCTGACCGATCTTGATGACATCTTGCGCCTGCGCGGCGATGGCGAGAAACGAGGCCGACGTGGCAATCGCAGCTGCCTTGAACAAACTCTTCAACATGGTTTTCCTCCCAGAACGAATTCGCTTGGCCATGCAGCGGTGCCGCTATGGCCTGTTTGTTGTTGCTAAAAATCTTAGAAAGCCAAAGGAGCACTGCAACCAAATTCCACCTTTTTATTTATAATGAATTCATTTATNTNNATTTCGAATTCATAAATTGAANTTNAGGTNGATTNTAGGNTCAAAATCCNCNATTATGAATTCAAATNAAAGTTCACTGAATCCTTTGTGACGCAGCAATAGCCGAATCGGATATCTGACAGGAGCCATGCATGATACAGACACCGNATNCCGGGCGCGNNAACAACAGCGATGAGGCNNTNGCNGATGCCATCCGCGAGATGATTGCNGGCAACGCNTTCGGAGNGGGNGAGCGGATCACCGAGAGCGAACTCANTCGCAAGCTGGGGGCATCACGGACACCCATCCGGATGGCGCTGAAACTCCTTCATGCCGAAGGTC
>NYYG01000048.1 GCA_002686685.1 SAR116 cluster bacterium
GAGAAGCTGCCGCTCGTTCTGTCGACGCCGGGCTAGTAGCGGTAGTTGACGGCACTGGACTTTGCCGGCGAGAACGATAGATTTTTTAGATTGGCCGCAACAGGCTAGCACCAAACGGGGAGACCAGCGGAGATGGACAAGCGTAATCTGATCGTCATGGTGAAATGCGAAATTGGCTGCACCTACGATGTGGCGGCGGAACTTGCCGACCTTCCCGAAGGACCAGTCGTCTATTCGACATCGGGCGACTTCGATCTCTTCACGATGTTCCGGCTCGATAACAACGATGACATTGGCCATTACGTCTGCGAGACGGTGCAGAAGATTAAAGGTGTCCGTGACACCAACACGATTGTCTGCTTCAACCCCTTTACTAAAGATCGTGGCATCTGATTTTGGGCAGCCCGCAGGAGGCAGATGACGGTGCAATTGCAAGCCAATAAAGCCTTTGACGCACAAGATATCGAACGCCTTGTTCAGGACCATCAGGTGCACCGCGATGTTTACACCAGTCAGGATGTCTATGCGCTGGAAATGCAGCACCTTTTTGCCAATGTCTGGGTATTTGTCGGGCATGAAAGCCAGACGCCCAACCACGGGGATTATTTCACAACGCAGATAGGCAGCCAGCCGGTCATTCAGGTGCGGCATTCTGATGGCGGAATCAAGGTGTTGCATAATCGCTGCCCGCATAAAGGTACCAAGATCGCCATAGACAGGCATGGCAACACGGGCACTTTTTTTCGCTGCCCCTATCACGCCTGGTCATTTGAGACCGATGGTCGGTTGAAAGCGGTGCCGCTCGAAAGCGGCTATTCCGATACCAGTTTTGAAACAACCGAGAATGCCAATGGCATCAAGCCGGTTGGTGCGGTGCATAATCATCGGGGTTTTGTCTTTGCCCGTCTCGCCGATAGCGGCATCAGCTTTGACGACTTCTTTGGCGACAGCCTGTCATCAATTGACAATATGGTCGACCGGTCACCAGAAGGGCGGCTGGAAGTGGCAGGCCCACCTCTACGCTACATGCACAAATGTAACTGGAAGATGCTTGTAGAGAACCAGACGGACACCTGCCATCCGATGGTGGCACATCAGAGTTCCGCCGGCACCGCAGTGCGCATCTGGGAAGAGCTTGGGAATCCCGAACCGCGGCCACCCGCGATGCAGATCATCGCGCCCTTCATGTCGCCATATGAATTCTTTGAAAAGATGGGGATCCGGACCTGGCCAAATGGCCATGGTCATACCGGCGTCAGCCATTCCATCCATTCAGACTATGATTCCATACCGGGTTATTTCGAGGCTTTGTGTTCCACCTACGGAGAAACACGCGCAAAGGCTATTCTCGACGAGAATCGTCATAACACTATCTATTTTCCAAATATTATGGTGAAGGGGCCTATACAACAATTGCGCAACTTCATTCCACTTGGTCCAGACAAGACATTAGTGGAGAGTTATATCTACCGGCTTGTTGGTGCGCCCGATGAATTACTAGCTCGAACCGCCATGTATAACCGCATGATCAACGCCCCNACCTCTATTGTCGGGCATGATGATCTGGAAATGTATGAGCGCGCGCAGGAAGGGCTGCTTTCAGACGGGCTGGANTGGGTGAACCTGCAACGTCTGCATCCTTCTGCGCCCGAGGATTTTTCGCAGGAAGCTGTCGAGAACGGCACTACAGAGCGCCAGATGCGCAACCAGTTCGATGCATGGAAGACCTTCATGACAAGTACCATGCCGCGCGGCGCAAGCTGAACAGGTTCAGACGGCGCAATGAATATCAGTGATCCGGGAGCACCAGCATGACCGACTTCACCCGNGATGAGATCATCGATTTCATCTATGCCGANGCACGCATGNTGGATGAAGGCCGCTATGATGAGTGGCTGGCATTGTGGCTGGATGACGGCCATTACTGGATGCCGCTTGATTACAAGCAGGACGACCCGCACCTGACAACATCGCTACTCTATGAAGACATGTTTATGCTCAAGCTTCGCGTCCGGAGGCTCAAGGGCGCGCGCACCTACAGCCAGAAACCTAAAAGCCGCTGCAGTCATGTCATCCAACGCCCATTTGTTGATCTNCTGGATAACGAGGCCGGCCGCTATCAGACCAATACCGCCATGCATTATGTGGAAACGCGTCTTGATGACCAGATGTTGCTGGCACTGACAGCAACACATGATCTGACGCGTGTTGACGGCGCGTTGCGTATAGCTGGCAAGCGCGTTGACCTCCTGAACTGTGACGCTGCCTTTGGCAATATTCAGCTATTGCCATAGAGCGCAGGAACGAGGCCGGCATAATGTGGCGGNTGCNAATTGGAAATGACNTTAGGCGGGCAGANANATGAGCNGGTATAAGGCTGTNATTACCGGNGCCAGCAAGGGCATAGGGGCCGATCTNGCAGTGCGGTTGCTGGATCGCGACTATAAGGTCATTGCNATTGACCGTGAAAACACCACNCTGTNCCATGAAAANCTGCAGCTGATTGAGGCAGATTTGCTGGACCCGGCGGCAGTCGCACATGTCGCTAGCACGCTGGCGGCTGATAGCGGCATTACACATCTGATCCATAATGCCGGCCTGATCTGGCCAAACCTGCTGGAAGATGCGTCCACCGAGGATATTGGCGGGCTGGCACAGTTGCATCTGGGGTCCGCGCTGCAGTTGATGCAGGCGGTGTTGCCACAGATGAAAGCCGCCAATTTTGGCCGCGTGATGTTCAACAGTTCACGCGCTGCACTGGGAGTGCCGACACGCACGGCCTATAGCGCGACCAAAGCCGCCATGATCGGTATGGCGCGGACATGGGCACTTGAAGTGGCCCCGCACGGGATCACTGTCAATGTGATTGCGCCCGGTCCCATCCAAACAGATAATTTTTGGGGCATTGTCGAAAAGGGAAGTGACCGCGAGGCAAAGCTGGCAAACAGCATTCCGGTTGGACGGTTGGGCACAACCGCTGATGTCGTCAACGGGTTCCTGTTTTTCTGTGATCCGGCCAACAGCTTTGTGACCGGCCAAACACTCTACATCTGCGGTGGGTCAAGTATTGGAACCTTGACAATCTAGGCACCCTGCAGAACCCGCCCCTTTTCAGAAACAGACCGCCTCTGGTTGTATCACATCATCATTGATGGCAGCAGCAGAGCGATACCAGGTATAAAGGCAATCAATGCTAACCGCCCGATATCGACAATCCAGAACGGTGTTACACCTTTAAAAATGGTGGTCACCGGCACATCCTTAAGTACGCCTTTCAGAACGAACACATTTAGCCCTATAGGTGGTGTGATCAGGCTGATTTCAGTGACCACCACCACAAGAATGCCAAACCAGATCAGATCAAAGCCCAGATTTGCCACGACCGGCGCGAATATCGGCACCGTCAGCAGAATCATCGACAGCGATTCAAAGACACATCCCAAAAGCACATAGATCAGCAGAATGATGAAGATCACTCCAAGCGGCGACAAGTCAAAGGCATTGACGATCCCAATCAGACCAGCCGGCAGCCCGGCACGATTGACGAAATTCGAAAAGATCAGCGCACCGAATAGTATGAAAAACAACTTGGCCGTTGTGATTGCGGTTTCTCGCAATACCTGCATCAAAGCACCATCCTTCAACGTGCCCCGTCGCCACGCGATCAGCAACGCACCGGCCGCACCCATTCCCGATGCTTCCGTCGGCGTAAACATGCCGGCATAAATGCCGCCGATAACAAATGTAAACAGACCCAGCGTCGTCCAGACATCTCGCAGTGCCATCAAACGCTCGCCCCATGCGGTGCGTTCGCCAGCCGGTCCCAATGCCGGATTGCGCGATACCACGAAAACCACTGCCAACAAATACAGCAATATGCCAAGAAGGCCGGGCAGCACACCAGCGATGAACAGCTTGCCGACCGACTGCTCGGTTAGAAATCCGTATATAACAAGCATGACACTTGGCGGGATCAAAATGCCCAATGTACCGCCAGCAGCGATTGAGGCCGTGGCCAGAGAGTCGTCGTATTTGTAGCGCCGCATTTCCGGCATCGAGACTTTCGACATTGTCGCTGCTGTAGCAAGCGACGACCCACAGATGGCAGAGAACATCCCGCATGCCGCGATAGTTGACATGGCTAGGCCGCCCTTACGATGTCCCAGGAATACAAAGGCTGCCCGGTAAAGTTCCCGCGCCATACCACCGCGCTCCACCAGAAGGCCCATCAGAATAAACATCGGTAGCACTGACAATTCATACTTCTGACCGGAGTCGATGACCAGCCTTGCAGCATTGGCGATGGCGGCACGATCACTGGCCAGAGCGGCAAAACCTATGCCACCAACGAGACCAAGCGCCAGACCAAGCGGCATTCGCAAGAATGCAAGAAGAAGAAGCGCGGCAAATCCAATCAATGAAACAATCATCGCTTAATCTCCGACTGGTGTGCCGCCCGTCTCATCGGGCAAAGTGCGACCTGGACGGAACAGCGCTCGCAGACCACGTATAGCGGCAAAGGCACAGGATACATATAAAAGACCGGTAATCAGCATGACCGTCAGATAGACCGGAATTTGCAGATAGATGGTCTCATCCCCATCCTCGAGGGCGCGGATGGCATATTTACCAACACGTTCGGCAACGATCCAGCTGGCACCCACTGTCAGCACGCTGATGATGATGGTCATCATCCAGCCAAACCAGCCTTTGCGGACGAACTGGAAAAGATCAACCACCACCTGATCATCGCGCAGGAACATGGCGGGCATCGAGAAGAAGATAATCCCCGCCATCGACATTTGCACAAGTTCGGTTGCACCGGTTACCGGGCTGTTGAAGAAATAGCGGCCTATCACATCAACACAGGTCAGTGCGACAAGCCACAGCAGCACCAGACAGGCCATGAGAGATGAAAAATCAGCAACTATATTGGCCAGACGATTCAGCCAGCCAATGGCGGGATGATCTTTAAATTCACTTTCAGTCATCTACGAATTGTCACTTTCCGCTGCGCCGTGGCTGCGGGCATCCAGACCATGATTGCCATGTCCCGTCAACCCGCCGGCTTCAAGCCCCGCAATCCGCAGCCCGCAAGAACGGGATGCAGCGAATGCCTATAACCAAACCTGAAGAACATAATCATATGGAGAATCATAGTTCAACAGGTCAACACGCTGATTCTTGATCCGGAACCCGTCACCATCCGGCAACAGGGTGTGCGTATAGGTGCCTGTAAAATAGCGCTGGTTTTCCAGACGCAACTCCACAACATGGAATTTTGAGGTCACGACAAGGCCAGACCCATTTGATCGCCCGGCATCGATGCGCACATTTGATACAATATGGTTGCAGCGCGGTGCCGGTGACTGGGACCAGGCGCGTGGATGTTCAAGACGCTTCATACGGGTGCGCATCATATAGAGATCTTCATGAAAGATTGATGGCACCCCATCGCCACTTTCATGTGCCGGATCTGCAGGCATCCAGTAGACGCCATCCTTTGTAAAGAGATTGATCCAGTCCTGCCAACGCCGTGAATCCAGCATATCCGACTGGTCGAAGAGAAATTGTTCGACGCGCCGCAGCAGGGCATCATCATGCGTGGCAGTCATGATGCGCCTCCCTTCATGTAATCGGCCCAGGCCGTAAACATATGGCGCATTGGCAGTTCGCTGAGCCCGGTTACAGAAGTCGTTACACCGTCCTTGTGATGGTCCTGACCCTCATTTCGATGGAAACTGACCCAGTCACCACCCTCACTTTCCAGCCCCTGCTGACACCGCCAGAAATTATACAGGTCATCAGCGTTAATCATGGTCGATGGAGAATTGACCAGATTGTAATATTGCAGTGACCGCCGATAAATGGGCTCTGGCGCGCCTTTCAGACGGAAATGCCAGATTTCTGTCAAAGTCTTGTTCGGGCCAAGCGGACGTACCGCACGTAGCTGCTGCAGCGGCGATTGCACGGACAGGCAGGGATAAACCAGAACATGGTGGATATTCGTGGTCAGGATTTCCTCGGTCCGTTCCTTGCCATAAGCCTTTTCCATGACGGCTTCATATTCCAGCGTGTCGGGATCGGTCGGGCGAAGTCCCATATAGCCCTGCAGCATACAATGGCCGAACGGATGCCCGGCCGTTTCCAGCCCGTCCCACTTATAGATCGGGGTGGTGAAGGCTGACAGGTAGTGATAGT
>NYYG01000003.1 GCA_002686685.1 SAR116 cluster bacterium
CGGCACCCGGATGTAATCAAGGCAGTCAGAAACGTTCCAGTCGCGGAAATCCGGATGCAGCCAACTGTCATTCCAACCACGGAAACAATTGTCTGGATCGCGGTGGTATTTNCNAAGCCGCACACGCAGATCACCGCTGTCATAAGCCGTCCTTGCCTCGGCNATCGACGCCAGGCCCTCCGGTTCGGTGAAGAAATGCGGCGCCATCAGAACCACGCCCCAAAGCCTCCTGTCCTCAACACTACCGGCATGGATAGCGGCGATTGTCGCGCCATCGCTGTGACCAATAAGAACAACCGCTGGCGCCGCCAGCGCATCGAGCACCGGCGCCAAGGTTTCGGCAGCCTCACGGGTCATGTAATCAAGCGGCCATGGCAGCGGCTTCGGATCGGACTGGCCATATCCAGGGCGCGAGAAAGCGAACACGCCGCAGCCGGTCGCCCGCGCCAGCTGCTGTGGAAAATCACGCCATAGCGCGACGCACCCAAGCCCTTCATGGAGCAGAACGATCGTCGGCGCAGCTTCCGGCGATCCCTCATTGCCGGTCCCGGGGGCGGGCCCCCACATGCCGTATTCGATCTGCCGTCCCGCCAGCTGCAGAAACCCGGTGGCGCCATCCTGCCAAGCAAGGCCGGCCATCATGCCTCCTCGCGAAGTTTGAACCGCTGAATTTTTCCTGTTGCCGTTTTCGGAAGGTCATCAACGATTTCGACCCAGCGCGGGTATTTCCACTTGCCTATATCCGCCTGGACATGTGTCTTGATGGCCTCGCCGATACCGTCAGGGGTGACATCGCCCTTCAGCACCACGAACGCTTTCGGCTTCAGAAGCCCGTTATTGTCGGTAGCAGGAACCACGGCGGCCTCGATAACGTCATCATGCGCGGTTATCGACTGTTCGACCTCGAAGGGTGAGACCCAGATCCCCGAAACCTTGAACATATCGTCGGTGCGCCCGCAATAAATTAGCCGTCCGTCATCGCGGCGTTCATATTTATCGCCGGTGCGCGTCCAGACCCCCTCGAAGGTGGCGCGGCTCTTGTCACGCTGGTTCCAATAGCCGTCGGCGGCGGAGTCGCCAGCGACAAGAAGTTCGCCGATCTCGCCGACACCGACTTCACTTCCGGCTTCGTCAACAAGACGGAGCTTGTAGCCCGGAACAGCCACGCCGCTGGTTCCATAAGCCACATCGCCCTCGCGGTTCGACAGAAAAATATGAAGCATCTCGGTAGAACCGACCCCGTCGAGGATGTCGACACCGACCTTGGCAAGCCAGCTTTCGCCGACGGCCGTCGGAAGCGCTTCGCCAGCCGAGATGCAAAGTCGCAGGGCCGTCTCCACCCGGTCATCGCCATCGCGGGCCGCCAGCATGGCCGAGAACAGGGTCGGCACGCCGCAGAACAATGTCGGCCGTTCGTCGGCCAGAATTCCCAGAACCCCGTCCGGAGTTGGCCTTCCGGCGAGCAGCAGCGTCGAAGCCCCGACCGACATCGGGAATGTCATGGCGTTGCCAAGCCCATAGGCAAAAAAGATCTTTGCCGCCGAATAAACGAGGTCATCCTCACGAATACCCAGCACCTGGCTACCATAGGTATCCGCGGTGGCACGAAGGCTGCCATGAACGTGTGTGACGCCCTTCGGCTGGCCTGTGGACCCGGATGAATAGAGCCAGAAGGCAACCTCGTCCGGCAGAACGGCAACCGTCTGCGCTGGTTCATGGCCCTTAATGAATGTTTCGAAAGTGATGCTTCCCTCGGTGGCCTCTCCGCCAATCACGACAATCGTGTGAAGGTAGGGGTTGTCGGCAATGATATCGGCGACAGCAGGATAGAGCGGTGCCGAAACAAAAAGCGATGTCGCCCGGCTGTCACGCAAGATGCTGTCATAAATCGACGCCGATAGCAGCGTGTTCAAAGGCACCGCCACAACACCCGCCTTCAGCGCACCCCAGAAAAGCTGCGGATACTCAATGGTGTCGAGGCACAGCATGGCCGCCCGTGACTCGCGCCGGATGCCGGCGGCTGCGAAGGCCCCAGCGACGCGTGAAGACTCCTCGGAAAGTTCACCGTAGGTAAGACTTCGCTTCGCACCATCGACTTCGCGAAAGGCCAGTTTTGCGGCCCGCCCCGCGGCGATATGCGAGTCGACAAAATAGGTGGCCGCATTGCCTTGTGCGGATTCTGCTGCGCTCATTCGTTCGCCCTCCCTTCATGTCTGCAGGACCGACTTGCGGATCCGTCATCAGACTCATCTTCCGGTGAATTCGATGGCACCATCCGGTAGAAAATAGAGTATGTGCGCTGCGCCGCCAGAGACAGTCGGGTGATGATCGCTTGCCGGTGGATAGACATACCAGGCATCACGGCCACCATCGAAGGCAGGCGTCCCTTCCAGCGGAAACATCACGCCAATTTCGCCCGAGACATGAATGTGATGCGGCCCGCGGATGTCAGCCATATGGACGACATCAACACTGAAATGTCCGGCTTCCTGACCCGGTTTGACCGGTCGGCCGAATTTGATGCCGCCANCCTCTCGCGCAAGAAGCCATCCCTCGCTTTCGCCGGCATGGATCAGCCGCGCAAGCGAGTCATGCATCTCCGAACCGTAGCCGAAGGCATCATTGAGGTCGGCCGCCAGTGCCGCATCTAGATCACGGTCACCGACAAAGGACGTCACCTGCTGAACAAGCTGGCCGAATTCCGTACGCGCATCCATCCCGTGTCACCCCCTTTTGANCTTCTCNTTCTCCAGCTTCACACGCCTAGATAGCGTGAGGTCAATTGTGGGTCAGCGCGAAGTGCGGTGCTGTCGCCCTGCCAAACCACCCGGCCTTTTTCGAGGATGCAGTGATGATCGGCAAGGCGGGCTAGCGCGGCGATGTTTTTGTCGATGACCAAGATCGACTGTCCTGCCGCCTTTAGCATAGCGAGGCAGTCCCAGATCTGCTGGCGAATGATTGGCGCTAGCCCTTCGGTCGCCTCGTCAAGGATCAGCAATCGCGGGTTTGTCATGAGCGCGCGGCCGATGGCGAGCATCTGCTGCTCGCCACCCGACAGGTTGTTGCCGGCGTGACCAAGCCGTTCGCGAAGTCTGGGAAACAGATCAAGGACCGTATCCATCGTCCAAAGGGTTTCACCGTCGCGCGCCGTGCGATGAAAGGTCTCAAGGTTCTCAGCCACCGTCAGGTTCGAGAATATCTGGCGGCCCTCCGGGACAAGACCTATGCCTGCCCGCGCTAATTCAAAGGATTCACGGCCCACCGTGCCGTCACCAAATCGTTCGACAGTGCCGGCCACAAGTGGAAGTTGACCCATAATAACGCGCACAGTCGTCGTTTTGCCCATGCCGTTGCGCCCCATTAGCGAAACGCAGGCGCCCGGCTCAATGGCGAATGACACGCCAAAAAGCACCTGCGCACTGCCATAGCCAGCCTCGACAGCCTGCAACCTAAGCATGCTCCTCGCTCCCAAGATAAGCTTCGCGTACCGCGCTGTCGGCACTGATAGAATCTGGTGGACCAGAGGCTATAACTCCACCCTCTACAAGTACCGTGACCCGATCGGCAAGCTGGAAGACTGCATCCATGTCATGCTCGATCAGCAGGATGCCGGCGCGTGATTTTAAGCCACCAATGATCTCGATCATATGCTTTGTTTCCTCCGAACCGGCNCCAGCCATCGGCTCGTCGAGAAGCAGCAGGGCAGGCTCTGCTGCAAGCGCTAGCGCTAGTTCCAGAAGGCGGCGCTCACCATGCGCCAGATCAGCGACAGGCGTTGCCGCACGATCGCCAAGGCCAACCCTGTCAAGCATCACGCTCGCACCGTCGATCAGCGCCTGATCATCNAAGGCAGGCCTAAAAAACCGGAAGGATTCACCAAGCCGTGCCTGCTCAGCAAGGATGGCGTTCTGGAGCACCGTGAAATCCATCAGCACATTGCTGATCTGGAAGGAACGGCCAATGCCACGCGCGACTCTTTGAGGCACAGTAAGGCCGTTCATAACCTCGCCACGGAGTTTGACAACACCCGCATCGGACGTTTCAGATCCGTAGATCTGGCGCACAAGAGTTGTCTTGCCGGCTCCGTTTGGGCCAATAAGCGCGTGAATTTCGCCATGCTCAACATCAAGCGACACATCGCGTGTTGCGCGCAGCGCCCCAAAGGATTTCTCCAAGCCTTCAAGCTGCAGGACCAATTCGTTCATTGCCGCCCTCCACTCAGCTGCCTGACTAGTCCTAGCAGCCCTCCCCGCGCGAACAGCACAACAGCGATCAGGATCGGCCCAAAGATGATCATCCAGTTCTCAGCATAGTTTGGCGCCACAAAATGCATGAGTTCAGGCAGGAATTCCTCAAGCAGCAGAAAAGCGACTGCGCCAAGAAGCGGCCCTGACAGCGTCCCTAAACCGCCAAGGATAATAATGATCATAAGTTCGCCAGAGCGTGTCCAATGCATAATGTCGGGCGATACATATTCCTGCCAGCTGGCGAACAGTGCGCCAGCAAGCCCACAAATCATTGCCGAGATGACGTAGCCAGTGATCTTGAAGGGTAGCGGAGCCAGCCCCATCGCCTCAACCCGGCTTTCATTACCNTTAATAGCCTGCAGCACGACGCCAAATCGCGACCGTACGATGAACATCAGCAGGATGCTGCTCAGCGTAAGCGCCGCCCATATCAGGTAATAGAGACGCAGCGGTTCCCACAAATCAATAATGATGAATTCCGCCCGATCTATGCTCATCCCATCATCGCCGCCGAATTGCTCAAGACTGACGAACAAGAAGAACAGCATTTGCGCGAAGGCAAGTGTGATCATTATGAAATAGATGCCGCTTGTCCGCAGCGACAGATATCCGATGACAAGACCAAGGGCACCACAGGCCCCAAGCGCCATNANAATGTGGATCCAGCCATTATACAGACCGTAATANTGGCTGATGCCGACACAGTAGGCGCCAACCCCAACAAAGGCGGCATGCCCAAACGAAACCATACCGCCATAGCCAAGAACAAGGTTCAGCCCCATTGCGGCCATGCCAAGCAGCATAATCCGCATTGCCAGATCGTTCCAAAAGGGAAGATCGGCGATCCCAGTATAAATCGGGAACAGCGCGAAAGCCGATAGCAACACGAAAAGGGTGCGGTTACGGTTAGCGCCATCAAGNAGAATTTTCAGCGCGTCCATAATCTATCCTTTTGGTGGAAACAGGCCGGTTGGCCTAAATACCAGNACAAGCGACATCAGAATGTAGACCATCATTGAAGCCAGCGCTGGTCCGGCACCATCAGCAGCAGCCTGACCCATGAAACCACGCAGGATGACAGGCAATAGAACCCGCCCCATCGTATCGACGAGACCGACCATAACAGCGGCGACAAACGCTCCACGGACAGACCCGATGCCACCAATGATAATCACAACAAGAGAAAGGATCAGCAACGGTTCTCCCATGCCAGGCTCAACCGCTGTAAGCGGTCCGATCATCATGCCTGCAACACCAGCAAAACACGCCCCGACAGCGAAGACAAACCGGCGCAGCAGCCGGATATTGATCCCCAGTGCCGCGGTCATAGTCTCATTGTTCGCACCGGCCCGTACCATCGCCCCAACGCGTGTGTGGGAGACCAGCACGTGAATGCCGATAGCGCAGGCGAGCCCAACCAAGATAACGACAATGCGGAACATCGGGTATGGTGCTTCCGGCAAAATATTGACAAAGCCTGACAGCACCTTAGGCAGATCAGAGAACAGCGCCGCCGGGCCAAAGCCAATCCTTATTAACTCATTAAAGAAAAGGATAAGCCCAAAGGTCGCCAACACCTGATCCATATGGTCACGACGATAGAGATGGCGAATTAGGATGAACTCAAGAAGGAATCCACTAGCGAAGGTGATCGGTATGGCAAGCAAGATACCAATAAAGAAATTGCCCGTTATTGCGGTCAGAGTCGCGGCGGCATAGGCGCCAATCATCACCTGAGCACCATGCGCAAGGAAAACAAAATCCATGATGCCAAGGATCAGCGTAAGCCCGGCTGCTATCAAGAAAAGTGTCACACCGAACTGAGCGCCATTGAATAGCTGCTCAAGGAATAAAAACAGAGTCATGGAACTGGCTCGTCAATAACTAAAAAGGCTGCCCAATCTGATTGGGCAGCCTGATTATTGTCCTAGAATTTGCATTCTTCGGCGTAAGCATCCTTGTGATTTTCAAAGACTGTGCCGATGACCTTGGTTGTCGCGACCCCATCATTGTCGAGAACCACCTCACGTAAATACACATTCTGGATCGGGAACTGGTTGGTGTTCATCGCCAATGGCCCCCGCGTGGTAGGAATACCACCCTTTGCCAACACCGCACGCATCGCGGCGGCGTCTGTACTGCCAGCTTTGCCAACGGCATGATCAATNGCCATCATGGTATCATACGCCTGAGCAGCGTAGAATGACGGATAAGCGCCATGCGCGGCCTTATAATCGCTGACGAACCTTTTGTTCATGGCATTGTCCAGATCCGGCGACCAGGTCTGTGTGGAAATGACGCCAAGAGCCGTATCCTTCAAAGCCGGGAGCGACACGCCGTCGACCGTGAAGACCGTGTAGAGCTTGCTGACAGAATCCATGCCAGCCTGTTTCCACTGCTTGACAAAATTGATCCCCATACCGCCGGGCTGGAAGATAAATGTTGCTGGCGGCTTCGCCGCTCTCAGNGTCGAAAGTTCGGCCTGAAAATCAGTTTGGCCAAGTTTGGTGTAAACTTCGGCAACGATTTCTCCCTTGAAGTGACGCTTGAAGCCCGCAAGCATGTCTTTTCCAGCCTGATAATTCGGCGCCATTATATANACCGACTTAACACCTTGGCTTTGTAGATGCTTGCCCATTCCCTCGGGCGTCTGATCATTCTGCCAAGACATCGACACGAAATTCTCGTGACAGCCAGCACCGGCAATTGGCGACGGTCCGGCGTTGGAACTGATGAGCAGGGTGTCAGACCTGGTGACTGGCTTGTGGATCGCCATCATCAGATTGGACCAGATAACACCGGCAACAACATCAACCTTGTCACTCTTGACGAGCCTATTGGCCAGCTGCTTGGCCACATCTGGCTTACGCTGGTCGTCAACAAAAACGACCTCCGCGTCCATGCCGCCAAGCTTTCCTCCCGTATGCTCCATGGCGATATTGACAGCATTCTGCATCTGCTTGCCAATGATGCCCGCACCTCCAGACAATGTTGTCATGTAGCCAACTTTTACTGTATCAGCGATTGCTGGCGACGCGCCCAACAGACCCATCAACAACAAACCAACATACTTCTTCATGGTATCCTCCAATTTTAGTTTTATTTTGCTTCCTGCTAGTTACTGAACAAGAGACTTTAATGGTGGTATCTTGTCATCGAATTAGCCAGAACATTCAGCCGATCCATATTGGTCGATGGTCACGGCATGTTTGCACTAGCCCTTTTGAACAATGGTAACCGTTTTTACCTCCGTATAGGCAAGCAATTCGTCTAGGCACTCCTCTCTCCCCTGACCAGAATTTTTCACGCCACCAAACGGCGCTCCCATGTAGTGGTCACTTGAATCGTTCACCCAGACATAACCTGCTTGAATTTTACTTGAAAGCCGCATCGCGGTGTCTATTGATTCTGTCCAGATTGACGCCGTTAAACCAACATCGAGACCGTTGGCTATTTCCAGCATTTCGGATTCGTTTTCCCAGCGCAAAACACAGAGGACGGGCCCAAACACTTCCTCGCGTGCAACTGTCATCTCCGGAGTGACCTCGGTCAACAATGTCGGCCTGACAAAGTACCCGTTCTGGTTTGCCACATCGCTTTGGGATCCTGCGTGAACAGTGGCCCCTTCTGTTTTTGCCCCAGCTATATATTCTGTGACCCGGTTGAATTGAGCCTTCGTGGAGAGGCTGCCCATTTCCGTATTCTCAGAAAGCGGGTCCCCCAGCCTGACTGAAGAGAATGCCTTGTCTAAACCTTCAACAACAGAGTCATAAACTGATGAATGTGCCAGAATTCGGCTCGTAGAACCGCAAGATTGGCCAGCGGTCCAACCAAGGTTCATGCCTTTGACAGCACCGTCTATGGCCGCGTCAAGATCGGCGTCAGGGCAGATGATAAGTGCGTTCTTGCCGCCAAGTTCAAGTTGCGTGCGCTTCATGCTGTCCGCAGCAGCCTTTAGCACAGCCTTGCCAGTCTGAACGCTTCCAACAAGACTGACNGCGGCGATATCAGGATGCTTACAAATCGCCGATCCAAGCTCTGGCCCACCAGTAAGCACCGAAAGCACACCCTCGGGAAAAATATCCTCCAGTATCTTGCCTAGCCATAACGCTGAAAGCGGCGTTTCATCTGACGGTTTAATGATCACCGCATTGCCAGACGCCAGAGGAGCTGCCATTTTTGCAGCTGCGAACAGTATAGGGTGGTTGAACGCAACTAATCTTGCGACGACACCAAGAGGTTCTCGCGTTGTATAGGTCAGGCGCCCATCTCTTTGCGGAATAGTCTCACCCTTTATCTCAGTGGTCAGCCCCGCGAAATAATCCATCAGGCTTGCGCCAAGCATGACGTCAAAGTGCATCCCTTTGATTGGATTTCCACTGTCAAGCGCGTCAATCCTCGCCAAAAAGTCGGCATTTTCCCTCAAACGCTGTGAAGCTTTTTTCAGCGCATTTGCACGCCCTACTGGGCCAAGGGCATACCAGGCGGGTTGCGCTTCTAGCGCGCGCGCTACAGCCACATTCAGATCATCGGCGCTAGCATCGGGAACTATCGCGAGTTTGGCACCAGAGGAAGGAGAAGAAATCGTCCTTTGCGAACCGCTGCCTGTCTGCCATTTTCCAGCAATAAATTGCTGGTTGATGAATTCACCAGAGTCACCTTCCCAACCTTTGAGTTGACTGTCTTTCATTAGCGACTTTGCTCACAAAAACATTTTAATTAGCCATCTAAGGAGACTAAGTAACGGCCTGCGGTATTACAAGAGGTCTAATCAGCTTACACGCCAGAATTGCCAATCGTCTAAAAAAGACCAACTTTGGTGATAAGTATATCGGGATCAGGAATCCCTCTCTTCATAATAGCCAAGCTTTTCCTGCAACGGCCGATCGTGAATGCGCACAAGAAAGGCTTCTTCATCCGCCTCATGACTGAGAGTGGCGAAAACGGGCGCGCTGAAGGTGTCCTTGGGGCCCCATTCAACTGTCTGACCGTCGATTGTCGTGCGGCCACGCCCGCGGACAATATGAAAGGCCGAGGAACAGGACCGGCGCCGCGGCGTTGTCTTCAACCCGGCCGCAAGCATCATCGCCGTAAACCCCATGGTCGGCAGAACGTCTGCACCCGTCTCCGGATTGACGTAATCGAGTTCTGGCATCACGCCGTGGCTATGATCCGCCATCGCACGGAGCGCGGCCTCGGTGCGATCCCACGGATAGCGCATCATCGGATATCGCCTCGCCCGATGCGCCTGGCGCGAAGGCGCCAGACCAGCGGAAAGATATTCAACCTCGCTGGCATCCGGCCGGTTACGCCGCGCCTGAAGGTCACCCTCACGCGCATAGGATCCTTCAAGATAAACGAAAAGCGGCAGGTCCAGCGCATCCAGCCAGACAACGGGATCTTGCCCCTCATGCCCGTGGTCATGCCATTCCCCCCCGGGGGTCAGCACCAGATCGCCTTCGCACATCGGCAGCTTCTCACCGTCGACGACGGTGAAGGCGCCTTCGCCCTCCACGATGATCCGAACGGCCGATGGGGTATGCACATGCGCCGGCGCCGTCTCACCGGGAAGAAGTAGCTGCATCCCGAGATATATAGAGGCGGTAGCCTGCATTGCCCCTGGTCCTCGGCCAGGATCACAGAGTACGAGCACACGTCGCTCGGCCTTTTCGACAGGGGTCAGGTCGCCAGCCTCTATAAGAAGCGGCCGAACACTGTCATAGGTCCAGTGCCCAGGCTTTGTTAGCGGCTGTGGGGCGTCATGCGGCAGCACATTGCGCATCATCGGCCAAAGCGGCGCGACACCAGCCTTAGCAAGCGCGTCGCGATAGGCCTCTGGCAATTCCTCTAATGTCCCAAGCTGCTGTGACATGCGTTTTCTCCCTGCTATGCGACTTTAATTTCAATCGGTCTTTTGATGCGGCTCTGCACCCAACGCCTGCCGGTCGATCTTGCCGGTGCCAGTCTTTGGCAGCTCAGTGACGTATTCGACGAGCCGAGGATATTTGAACGGCATCAGTACAGTTCGAACATAATCCTGAAGTTCGCGTGTCTTTATCGCGTCACCGGCACCACCCTGCCGCAGCACCACCACCGCGCGCAGGGTCATCCTCTGATCGGCAAGCTGGTGAGCAATCACCGCGCACTCCTTAACGTCCTCATGCTCGTTCAGACAGCGTTCGATTTCAAGTGGC
>NYYG01000049.1 GCA_002686685.1 SAR116 cluster bacterium
CCAATATGGGCAATGGTGACCTCCTCGGCCGTATCAATATCGTCAAATGTCTCGACGAACATCTGGCCATATTCCGGAACCACGCGCACCCGCTTGGCGAGGATGGGCCAGACAGCATCAATCCGGTCATGCAAGGCACCGGCCACCTCGTTCTCTTTTGGATTGCCGGCCATTTCAAACTGTGCCGTCATGGGAAAGATAGCCTGTGTGCCCAAAACAGTTTCGAGGCCATGTGGCAGCCATTCCTCGGCCGGTGTGTTGAACCCGTTATCGAAATCATCTGCAATCGCCAGCCGCCCGTCATGAAACAGGACGGTGAATTTCTTGGCCGCCAGATTCCACAAGGCGCTGGCATTGCGCGGCACGCGTTTGCGAATCCGCGACTCGCCGGACCCCGGATGCCGGTCCGGTCCAACACCGACACCGCCTTCACCAATACCAAGCGATAACCCGTCCGTCCCGCCAAACCGGTGGTGGTGGCAGGTGCCACAGGAAATATTTCGATTGCCGGAAAGAATCTTATCGTAAAATAGCAGCTGTCCGATCTTGGCGCGCTGCATCGAAAAACTATGATAATCTGCATCCGTCATCGGGGCAGGCAGCAAATAGGAACTGGCCGCGCCGGCAGCAGATGAAACCGTGGCACCCAGCAGAAACACGAGAGCAGAAATTACATGAAACGTCTTTTGCATCGCACAGCAACGGCCCCGTTTGTATCAATCGCCTTTATCTTGCATCTGAGTCTTGTCATGACGCAACCGGCAGTTGCGGAAATTGAGCATGCACGTGATTTGATGGAAGCCAACCGCTTTGAAGAAGCTTATCGGGAATTATGGCCGGCAGCGCGATCCGGCAACGCCGATGCCGAGGAACTGATCGGTGTGATGTACGCAATGGGGCTTGGCGTCGAGCAGGATTACAGGCGTGCCTTTGAATGGTATCTGCGCTCGTCAATGAAAGGACATCCCGGGGCGCAATCCGGCATTGGCTGGTATTACGAGCTTGGTCTCGGCATGCCGGCGCCCGACCTGGTGCGCGCCTATATGTGGTATGTTCTGTCGGCCATTGGCGGTGACCCGGACGCGGCAATCAGCCAGGAAGAAGTGGTCAAGAAAATGACGCCAGAGCAGATTGCTGAAGCCCATGAATTGATCGATGACTACAGAATATGGCTTTACCCGTTCAGATAGACGAAAAAAAAGCGGGCAGCTCNGCAGAACTGCCCGCCCCTGAATTCGTGCGGATCCTTACATCAGATCCTTGGCCCGGCCGGCATTGATGTCNGACTCGGCATCGGCAACCGCACTGGTCAGCGCACCGAAAATCTTATCACCACCGTCTACATTAGCCTTGAACCAGTCATAGACAGGTGCGGCCGCCTCTTTAAAGGCTGCCTTTTCGCCGGGTGTCGGCACATACAGATCACCGCCACCAGCAACAAAATCGGCATAGGCCTGNATCGACTTGCGCTTTGGCGAAGCAAAGGTCGCCTGCTGCAGCGCGGAGAACCCGTCTACAACAACGCGGCGCATTTCTTCCGGCATGGCCATGAACTTGTCATTGCTCATCCACCACAGCGCNCCCATGTAGGCGTGGCCGTCAAGCGTGACATATTGCAGGCCGGCATCAGGGAACTTCATACCCATGATGTCAGTGATACCGTTCTTCGACCCTTCGACAACGCCTGTCTGGAAGCTGGTGAACAGCTCTGGCCACGGAATAGGTGTCGGTGATGCACCAAGCGCCCGCACCAGCTCCTGCGGCAGNTCAGCAACAACCGTACGGATTTTCAGACCAGCCATATCGCCNGGATTCTGAACACGCCGCTTGGTGTTGGCAAAGTTACGCCAGCCACCGGTATTGCCAATTGTCATCANACGAATCTTGCCGCCTGAATCCTCAAGCGCCATTTCGCGCATNGTACGGGTGAAATCACCTGAAAGCACNTGTTCAGCAACGCGGTCATCNGCCATCAGATATGGCAGGTCGAGCACCTGAACATANGGGAAAATACCAGCGGCACCGCCCGATGTNGAGATATACACATCGATGGANCCGTCAGCGACACCCTGAAGGCACTCNGCGCCTTTCGAACAAAGCTGTGTGCCGATNAACAACTCAACGGCAATGGCACCGTTCGATGCACTTTCAACNTAGTTTTTGAAAACAACCAGACCGTCATANTCCTCGTCATTCTCGTTAGAATTGGCNGTCGCCCGAATGGTAAAATCGGCCGCCTGTGCTACGCCTGTTACAGCCATCATGGCCGCTAATAGCGTCGCCTTCAGAAACCCTGCTTTCATTTTTTCCTCCGTGGGTTCAAAGGTCAGTCAACAAACCCGGTTAGTCTGGGTATTGTCATCGAAATGGCCGGAACATAGGTGATCANGAAAATCGTCGCGATTTCAACCGCAAGAAACGGAAGAATGGCGCGTGCGATGTTTTCGATCCTCTCGCCCGACACGGATGATGCCACAAAAAGCACCAACCCCATAGGCGGTGTGGCAAGCCCCACCGTCAAATTCACACTCATGATAATAGCAAAATGCACGGGATCGATTCCCATGCTGACGAAAATAGGTCCCAGAATAGGCCCAAGGATAATGATCGCTGGTCCNGCATCCAGAAACATGCCGACAATAAAAAGCAGCAAATTGATCAGAAACAGCAGGATCAGGGGATTCTCGGAAATCGACAATATCATCGATGCCAGGATTTCGGGCGCGTGGCTCAGGCTGACAACCGTCTTGAACGCCATGGCCGCCCCGACCAGCAGCAACACCACTGCCGATGTCAGCGCGGCGCGACCCAGCACATCCGGCAGATCACCAATCCGCATGGTCCGCATCACAAACAGGCCNATAACCACCGCATAGCCAACAGCCACTGCCGCAGCCTCTGTCGGCGTGAAAATCCCACCCAGTATTCCGCCCAGAATGATCACCGGCGTCATCAAAGGNAAAAAGGCTTTCAGGCTGGCGCCGCCACGCTCACGCCAGCTATAGCGNCGGGTCGCCACGGGAAAATCATAGCGGTCCGCCATCCANGTCACGGTCAGCATCAGCCCNACACCAACAAGGATGCCCGGCACGATTCCGGCAAGGAACAGTGCCGCAACGCTTTCACCCATCACATAGGCATAAATAATCATAATGCCGGAAGGCGGGATGATCGGGCCAATCACCGAACTTGCAGCGGTAATCGCCGCAGCNAATTTGCGCGAATAACCCTGCTTTTCCATCGCTGGGATGAGCATGGATCCAAGGGCCGACGTGTCGGCAACGGCCGAACCCGAAAGCCCGGCAAACAGCATAGATGACAGGATATTCACATGGGCCAGACCGCCACGCAGATGCCCCATCATCGCCTGGGCAAATTCAACCAGCCTTTCCGTAATCCGGCTGCGATTCATCAACTCGCCCGCCAGCATGAAAAACGGAATCGCCATCAGCGGAAAACTGTCCATGCCATTATAGACATTGCGATAAAGCAGGGTGATGTCGCGTTCCTGCCCATTCAGCCACAGCAAGAGCCCAGGCGCGGCAAGCAGTGCAAACAACACCGGCAGGCCAAGCAGCAGGAAAACCAGAAAGACGGGAAGGAACCAGATCAGCATTATGTTGGTTCCGCCATCTTGGTGCCGGGTACCGGACGCAGCCGGTCATCACCGCCCATCAGCGACAAGACGGACCGCAGGATCAGCTCGACATTCACGCTGATCATCAGGCAAACCCCGACAAATAACGACATATACATCCAGGCCAACTTGAGCTTTTGCGACTTCATACCAATGATCGACAGGGGAAGTCGCAGCGATGAGCTGGAAAACAACCAGCCAGAATTGACATGCTTCCACCCAAGCTGCGCGGCGATAACCAGCACGAGAAGTGACAGGCACAGCAATAGAATGGAAACGATCCTGACGGCCGGTGCCGGAAACAGCTCCAGCACCCCGGTAATGGCGACCATACCACCCTGGCGCAGCGCCACAGGTGCCATCAGGCCGGTCAGCCACAGCATCATGAAACGCGCTGCCTCATCCGGCCAGGGCAACGCATTGTTCAGGACATAGCGGAAGAAAACCTGCAAGAGGATGACAATCACCATAATGGCGATTGCCGCAACTGACAGGTTCCGGCCAATACGGCCGGCCCAGTCGTTGAACCATTCAAGCGGTTTCAATATCGTCAGCAAAAATGCCATGCGGCCGGCTGACCTCCTCCCTATATGTCAATGGCACGACAGGTTTGCCCTGTTCTACACCAAGATTCCGTCTGCTCAGGGCACCTCGTCGCCAAGTGCCGCGGTGTAGATTTCGTACCATGTCTGGCGGTCGATGGTCAGTGCGGCTGCCTTTTCAAAGGCTGCAATGCGTTCCAGATTGTTGGTGCCCATGACCGGAATGATCCGCGCAGGATGCGCCAGCAACCAGGCCACGGCGACCGAGGTTACGTCGCTGTCCAGGCGTGGCGCCACATCTGCAAGCGCATCATGGAGCGGCCTGTTGGCTGCGTCAAACAGCGCCCCGCCAGCCAGGGGCGACCAGGCCATTGGCAGCACGCCATGCTGTTGCAAATAGGCGATATCACCATTTGTGAACGGCGCATGATGCAACACGCTGATTTCGATCTGGTTGGTGACAATCGGTGTCTTCATCGCTGATTGCAGCAAATCCATGTCCCATGGGCGGAAGTTGGATACACCGACCGCCCTGATCTTGCCGGACGACACAAGATCATCCAGCGCACTGCCGGTTTCGTGGTGGTCCATCATCGGATCGGGACGGTGAATGAGCAACAGGTCTATCTGGTCAATGCCCATCAACTGCAGCGAGGCATCGACCGAGGCGGTGATATGCGCGCGCGATGTGTCATAATATTTTACCCGCGCCGCCGCATGCCGGCCCGCCGGGGCAACAATATCGCATTTGGTGACAATTTCGATCTGGTCCCGCAGGCCGGTACCGCGCAGCGCATTGCCAAGCACTTCTTCGGCCATGTATCCACCATAGATATCCGCCTGATCCATGGTGGTGATCCCCTGCGCCAGGCAGGATTCAATCTTGGCCTGCACATGGGCTGGCGAGGTGTCACTGTCATCGGCAAGCCGCCACATGCCATAAACAATCCGTGACATTGTCACGTCTGCGCCAAGGGCAACCCGTTCCATTATCGTCTTTCTCCTGCGGCGAGTGGTGTTGCCGGTGTGCTGGCCGGCACACGCCCATAAATATCGGGAAGCGAACAGCCGTTCAGATGCGGCATGACAAGTTTGCCAAAATGGGCACATTCCTCAATATGCGGATAGCCTGAAAAAATAAAGGCCCGAATGCCCATCTTCCGGTACGCTTCCAGCTCCGACAGGATCTGGTCGGCTGACCCGACAAGCGCCGCCCCGCAGCCCGAACGCGCACGCCCGACTCCGGTCCACAAATGCGGTTCGATGAACCCTTCCATATCCGCCAGTTCGCGATTGCGCGCCTGATGCGATACCCCCAGCGAGGTGCTGTCCAACGCCCGTTCGCGGATCTCGGTGCCCTTGTCATCATCCAGCTTTGAAACAAGCTCGGCCGCATATTCGCGCGCCTCGGCCTCGGTATCGCGCACAATGACATGGCAGCGCAGGCCGTAATCCAGTGTCCGTCCATAGGATGACGCGCGTTCATGTACGGCCTTCATCCGCGACTCAAGGTCGGGCCTGGTTTCCGGCCACATCAGATAGACATCACAGAATTCACCGCACAGATCGAGCGCCGATGGCGAATAGCCGCCGAAATAGAGGAGTGGCCCCCCATTCTGCTGATAGGGACGCGCCGGATCGGTATTCAGCCCCTCAAACTGGTAAATCTCGCCATCATGGTTGATCTCATCCTGCGACCAGGCCTGTTTGAGAATCTGTACCACCTCGCGCGAACGATTATAGCGATAGGCACTTTCCTCGGTCTGGCCGGGAAAGTCAGAGCTGATAATATTGACCGTCAGCCGGCCTTCCAGCATGTGATCCAATGTCGCCAATGTGCGTGCCAGCATGATGGGCTGCATCTCTCCGCACCGCACGGCAGCCAGAAGATTGATCTTATGGGTCAGCGGGGCACATCCGGCAACAAAGGACAGCGTGTCCTGCCCGACCTGATAGGATGACGGGCAGAGAATATTTCCAAAGCCCTGCGATTCGGCCTCACGCACAATGTCCGAACAATGCGCCCAGCTTGACCGCAATGATCCGTCCGGCACCCCCAGATAGCGATAGTCATCCGAGCATAATGCCGCAAACCAGGCATATTCTGCAGCATCAAGATCCGGCGATGTAATTGGGACAACCGTCACCTGTCCGACCTCTCCTTCCAAAAGCAACCGAACGGGCGGCTGCGACATCTTTCTATTTGCGTATCAGGCGATAATAGGTAAATCAATAGTATATCAATTTGCCTGATTGTTTCTTCCTGATTGTGTTTCACTGAGCAGGATTTACCGGGAGCCGCCTTCGCATGTCTGATGCCGCCAGCCCACCAATCTACCAACAGATTGCGGGAATGCTGCGCCGCGAAATCGCCGGCGGGCAACTTGTCGTCGGCCAGCCGCTGGCCCCGGAACGCCAGCTGGCAAAGCAGTTTGGCGTGTCTGTCGTGACGCTGCGCAAGGCCCTGCAGCTGCTGACGGATGAGGGCATGCTGCGCCGCCGACAGGGATCAGGCAATTATGTCAGTGCGCGCGCCGACCCGGAACAGAAATACGGCTTTTTCCGGATCGAAACACTGGCGGGCGGCGGCTTGCCGACGGCACAGACACTGTCGGTTGACTATCAGCATCGGCCGACAGACATGCTGGATACAGGGACCGGCACGCATAGCTGGCGAATCAGGCGGCTGCGCTTTCTTGATTCGGTGCCGGCGGTGCTGGAGGATATTTGGCTGGACGCGTCCCGCGCATCCAATCTTGACGTCAGCATGCTGCCGGAATCGCTGTATCATTTTTATCAGTCGCAGCTGGGATTCTGGATTTCCCGCACCGAAGACAGCGTCGGGGTAGGCGCTGTTCCCGACTGGGCACCTGCCAGATTTGGTCTTGAACCGGCAAGCCCATGTGGGGTAGTGGACCGCATTGCGTGGGCGCAGGATGCAACGCCTGTCGAATATTCGCGAAGTTGGTTTAATCCCGCCATTGCACGCTATGTGGCGCGGCTGATCTAGAAGGGGTTTTTTATGACTGACAGCCACATACGCTATGGAATCATCGGCTGCGGCATGATGGGGCGCGAGCATATTCGCAACATCAGCCTGCTTGACGACACCAGTGTCACCGCCATCTACGAACCGGATTTGCAGATGCAACAGGCTGCCGCCGAACTGGCACCTGCCGCTGTCTTTGCCGATGATATCGCGTCTTTTGTGGGACGCGACGATATCGATGCGGTTGTCATCGCCTCACCAAATTATCTGCATATCGACCAGATTGAAGCGCTGATGGCGCGGCCGCGGCCACTGCTGGTGGAAAAACCGCTCTANACCGATCCGGCGCAGGCCCAAAGGCTGGCCGCCATCACATCCGGCTATGGCGCGCCTGTGTGGGTGGCAATGGAATATCGCTATATGCCGGCCATCCGACGGCTTGCCGAGGAAATTCCGGCCGCCACCGGTGATCTGAAAATGCTCACCATCCGCGAACACCGCTTTCCGTTTCTCGAGAAAATCGGCGACTGGAACAGGTTTAACCACAATACCGGCGGGACGCTGGTTGAGAAATGCTGCCATTTCTTTGACCTGATGCGGCTGATTACCGGCGGCGAGGCGGTGCGGGTAATGGCCTCGGCAGGGCAGGCGGTCAACCATCTTGATGAGCGCTATGATGGCAGAATTCCGGATATCTGGGACCATGGCTTNGTGCTTGTCGATTTTGACAATGGCAAACGCGCCATGCTGGAGCTGTGCATGTTTGCCGAGGGATCACGCTATCAGGAAAAGATCTCGGCGATTGGCGCCGATGGCATGGTCGATGCCTTCGTGCCGGGCCCAACGCGGTTCTGGCCGGCAGATGCAGGCCCACCACCCGTTGCCGAGCTGGTGATATCCCCGCGTGCGATGCAAGGCATNCGGCGTGAACCCGTTGAGGTTGACCCNNCATTGCTGGCCGCCGGCGACCATAACGGGTCAACCTTCTACCAGCATGAACGCTTTGCCAATGTGGTACGCGGCCATGGCCATGTCGAGGTCAGCCTNGATGACGGGGCAAAGGCAGTCGCCATTGGCCTCGCCGCACAGGAAAGCGCNGCAACGGGCACCGCAANTTCGCTCGCCTAGACGCCGGCGGTGCCCCTCAGGCGATCAGGTGTCCCTCAGGCGATCACACTGCCGGGCACCCAGCAATAGCCTTCAAGATCCAGCAGATAGCACTCGCGCAACCCGTGCGGCTTGTCGGTTGGCGGTTGCAGAATGTACCATCCCGCCACCTCGGCCCGGCGGGCGGCCGCATCCGGGTCCATGTCGAACAGCCGGAATTCCGCACCGGCGCCGCGTGCCCCTGCCCCTGCCCCTGCCCCTGGCTCTGGCAGCAATGATGGCAACGGGTTGGCATGATAGGTGGCATCGGCATGCAGCTGGATGATCAACGACTTTGCCACCTGCGGGCCAGCGATGATGGCATAGTCATCATTTGCCCGTATCACCCGCATCTCCAGCACCGATGCTATGCTCTCTGCCAGCGGAATCACCTGTCGGCATAAAAGGTTCAGCCCAAAGCCGCGCAACGCCCGGCCAACCTCTGCAGCGTCCATATGCTGCATCGCTTCAGCTGCGGTATCTTCGGTCACAGTTTCCATGGCAACCCCGTTCTGTCAGGAGGCGACACCCAAGTCATCATGTAACCGGCAGGCAACCATTTGGGTCAACACGCAGCATGGACAAGGACCATCCAGCCTGACAGTAATGGAGGCATGACAATGTCTGTATCATGGCGTCACCGCCTCACCGTCTTTTGCGCGTCATTTCTGCTGTTGCTGCTGGGTGCCGGCAATGCGCTGGCTGAACCGGTCCGCAACGCCGTCAACGCCATTGACGCCGATATCCTGTTTATGCGGCACGCGCTGGCCCCGGGCTTTGGCGACCCGGNGCATTTCCGGATCGACGACTGCACAACGCAGCGCAATCTTGATGANGAGGGGCGGGCACAGGCGCGTGCCATCGGCACCTATTTCCGCCGCCACGACATCCAGCCGGACATCATTCTTTCCAGCGAATGGTGCCGGTGCCGCGACACCGCCACCGAGATGGATATTGGCAGGGCCGTGCCTTTTGCCGGGCTGAATTCCTTTTTTGACGGGCATGTGGACCGTGCGGCCACGCTGGCGATGCTGCGCAACCGGATGCAACAGATTGAAGCCGGCCAGCTGGTGTTGATGGTCACCCATCAGGTCGTGATCAGCGCCATCACCGGAATCGCCCCGCGCAGTGGCGGGATCATCGCCTATAACAGCCGCACCGGCAGCGCCCGCCGCATCACCCTGCCCTGACGNGAATCATCATCCTGCCCCGCGTATTTTGGGCATGCGGATATAATCCCAGGGCGAGGGAAATTCGCCAACCGGCACCTCGATCAAATTCGGGCCGGGATGCGCCACCGCCTTGGCAAGCGCTGCCTGCAATGCATCAGGGCTGTCTGCCCGCTCTGCACTGACCCCGCAGGCTTTTGCCAGCGCCACAAAATCCGGGCTGGTCAGGTCAGAGGCGATGAAACGGGCATCGAAATTATCCCGCTGGATGCCACGTACATTGCCAAAAGCATTGTCATTCATCACGATGATATTGACCGGAATATTGTGATGTACGGCGGTTGCCAGCTCGGCAATCGCAAACATCGCGCCGCCATCACCAGAGACCGATACCACCGGTACGTCGGGCCGCGCATGCGCCGCCCCTATGGCCGATGCAATACCCCAGCCGAGCGTGCCCTGATACCCGGTTGACAGAAAGCGCCGCGGCGCGCTGACCGGAAAGGCAAAGCGTGATACATAGCCGATCTGCGTCAGCTCATCGACAAACAACCCGTCCTCCGGCAAGGCTGACCGAATGGCCTGCAGCCAGCCAAGCTGGGGTGCCAGTGTCGCGTCAATCTCGGCAGAAACCGCCGCTTTCACCGCTGCAATACGGGTGCGCCAGTCAGTACGGTCCGGGCCGGCATTGCCAAGGGCAGCACTGATTCGCGGCACCGCATCACCCAGATCGCCAACAAGTTTCAGCGTCGGTGCCGGTCCGCGGTCAGGAACCGCGGGATCAATGTCGATATGCAGGATTTTCAGCGTTTCATCGACGCCCCATTCCATTTTCTGCACGGTCAGGCGTGTACCTAGCCCGATGACCAGATCGCATTCAGGCCACAGCTTGTACCCCTGCGGCATTGACAGCGCCTCTGGCGCGCCGGAATCAACAACCCCGTGGCCCGTGCGGAACGCCATGACCCCGGCGCCTGTCTGGGCGGCCAGCTGCCGCACAGCATCGCTGTGATCCTGCGCGCCGCCACCAACAACAATCAGCGGGCGCTCAGCCCCTGCAATCAGCGCCGCAGCAGCAGCAATATCGTCATCATTCAGTGATGGGGCAGGCGAAGCGCTGCCGGGCTGAACCGCGTCAATGCCGCTATCTTGCCCCCAGATATCAGCCGGCACCTCGACCCCGACCGGGCCGGGACAGCCCGACAGCATGGTGGTCCAGGCATTGGAAAAGGCCGCCGGTGCGTCTGTGCCCTGTGTCACGCTGGTGGCCGATTTTGTCAGCTGCGCCATGATTTCACACTGACCGCTGATTTCATGNAGCAACCCGAANCCCTTGCCGATGGCGCGTGAAGGTATCTGCCCGATCAACGCAAAAAGCGGTACATTCAGNGCCTGCGCCGTANAGAGCGCNGCACAGCCATTCAGAAACCCTGGTCCCGGCACCAGACAAAAGGCCTGTGGCCGACCGGTCGCCAGCGCCGCGCCAAGCGCCATATAGGCAGCGCCCTGTTCATGGCGGGCCTGCACCGGTTTCAGCCTGTCCGTGTGATCATACAGGACATTGAAAAACGGGTCATTCTGTACGCCGGGGACGCAATATAGCGTGTCGATCCCGTTTGCGATCAGTGATTCAACTGCCAGTTCGGCGACATTCAGCCCCATTCTTGNGTTTCCCTTGCTGGTTCCAGATGGCCGCACTGACGCTGACCTGCGCGCGCTGCCGGATCATGGAACCATCAGTAACCGTCGCAAACAAGTCATGCAATGCTGCGCCGAACCACGGCCAAACATTGACGACGCCCCCCGCAANCCGGCAAGAATCACACGGACATGAAAAAGGGCATAAAAAAAGGACCGGCCATGGCCGGTCCAGTTTCACAGAGGGAGAAACATGTCACAGGATGAAGACTGGCAGCAGAGCTTGGCACCAAAATGGTGCAATTATGGTCATTAGGAGGCAGCAAAGATGAGCGGTATTTCCCCTATCGACGGGCCGGTACTGGAAACAGAACGGCTGGTATTGCGCCCACCCACCGGCGATGACTACCCCGGATTTCGCGACCTCATCATGTCTGACCGCGGCCGCTTTATCGGTGGTCCGCTGGAGGATGAAGGCCGTGCGTGGCGTGCATTTGCATCCATCATCGGCCATTGGCACATGCNCGGATATGGCACCTTCACCATCACAGATTNGCAGAGCGGNGCGCCGCTGGGCGTATGCGGACACTGGGAACCGGCGGGATGGCCCGCGNTGGAACTCGGCTGGAGCCTNTTTGACGGACAGGAAGGAAAGGGCATNGCCNTCGAGGCCGCGATGGCCGTGCGCGANTACAGCTTTCTGGANATGCAGGTTGACCGCATTTACAGNTTTATNGACCCGCGCAACCACCGGTCGGTGGCCGTGGCAAAGGCTATTGGCGGNGTCCTTGACGCGGATGCCGCCACACCGGGTGAGGATACGCAGGCATGGCGGCATGATCGCCCGCATGATCTGTAGTGTCCCGCGGACATTTCAGGCGCTCATGGAAACTTGAATCCGGGTCATCCTCTTCCCAAATCAGTCTGGTAACGCCGAAACGGGTTACACAAATGTCAAAACCCGCCATCTTGCCTGACAGGGAGATGGCACCAGACTCGCTTTTGAAAAGGAGACGATGATGACGCTGTTTACCAGCCCTATGGCCCGCCAGTTTGTGGGCTTCGACACCCTGTTTGACGAGTTGAACAAGCTGTCAGACCGCAAAGAGCCAAATTCCCCTGCCTATAACATCGCCAAGGATGATGACGAGCATTATCGCATCGAAGTGGCCCTTGCCGGCTTTTCTGCTGATGATATTTCGCTGCAGACCGAAAAAGGTGTGCTGACCATCGAGGCGCAAAAAGCTGATGATGGCGGCAACTATATCCATCAGGGGATTGCCGCACGCGCCTTTTCCAAGATGTTCCGTCTTGCTGAATATATGAAGGTGAATGACGCGCAATTCGTTGACGGGATCCTGACCATCTTCCTGCAGCGCGAAATCCCCGAGGCAGACAAGCCAAAGCAGATCAGCATCAGCACCAAGCAGAAGAANCTGATCAAAGCTGCNTGATACACCAATGCTGCGGCATCNGNTGNTATNATCCGNTGCCGCGACAGGATGACGGGGTGGTGGCCAGAACGGCCACCACCTTTTTTGTCTCTGCGTCAGGCATCCAGCACACGNATAACGGCCCCCGACTGCATCTGCGCCTGAAACTGCCTTTGCATTATCGGCCTTTAAGGAGCAGGCTTTGTCAGNGGGGTTCACGCGGCACAGAGTGCGGGCACCGACGTCGCAGGCCGCTTTTCTGTTGCGGCATGGATTAGGGGGACAATGTAAAAATGGAACAGAGCTTTTCACCAAGCCGGCGCGACTTGCTGGCCGCCATTATCGCAGGNTGCATGGTCGCATTNATCGGGTTCGGCTTTGCCGCAAGCTTTGGGGTTTTTCTGCGTCCCATGTCGGTTGACCTGTCCTGGCCACGAGAGATCTTTTCGCTGTCCATCGCATTACAGGCGCTGTTCTGGGGGTTTGCCCAGCCACTGGCCGGGATGGTGGCCGACCGTTACGGGTCGGCGCGGGTGCTTGCTCTGGGGGCCATTTTCGCGGCATCAGGCTTTTTTCTGCGTGGTACCNTCGTTGACCCGACGGTCTTCATCGCATCGGGTGTNATTGTCGGCATAGGCACAGGCGCCTGTTCCTTTCCCGTTGTGATTATTGCNCTTGGCAAAGTCGTATCCGCCCGCCAGCGCAGCCTTGTGCTCGGACTGGGCACGGCAGCGGCATCAACAGGCATGCTTGTCGCCGCACCGCTTTCGCAATTCCTGCTTGCGAATGGCGGCTGGGAAACGGCCATACATGTGATTGCGTTCGGCTTTCTGACCATCCTGCCCTTCCTCTATTTTATCGGCCGGGTATCCATGCCGTCCGCAAAATCCAATCATACGGCAGGTATTCTGCCCGCCATCCGGCTGGCCTTTACCGATCAGGCCTATCTGCTTTTGTTCTTCGGCTTCTTCGTATGTGGCTTTCACGTCAATTTCATCCAGACGCATCTGCCGGCCTATATCGTGGATAGCGGGCTGGCAGTGGTTGTTGGCGGCTGGTCGCTGGCGCTGATCGGGCTGTTCAATATCGCCGGGTCTTTCCTGTCCGGCTGGTCGGGGCAGGTGCTGCCGAAAAAGAATGTGCTTGCCGGCATTTATGGCGCGCGGGCGGTTGTCATTCTGATCTTTATCCTGACGCCGATGTCGCCGCTTTCGGTCTATGTCTTTTCGGCCGCGATGGGTGTTCTCTGGTTGTCCACGGTACCGCTGACAACGGGTTTGGTGGCGCAGACACAAGGGCTGACCTATCTGTCAACATTGGCGGGTTTTGTATTTCTCAGCCACCAGACAGGCGCCTTTATCGGCACCTGGCTTGGCGGGCGCGTGTTTGATGTCTATCAGGATTATCAGCCGATATGGATTGCATCCATCATCCTTGGCATTGTCGCGATGATCATTCATCTGCCCATTCGCGAGACACCTANAGAAGCAGCAACACCATAAGCAGAAAACCGACCCGCATGCGCTACCCCACAATCGCGCTTTCCTCTCTNGCCGCNATCAATGCCTTTGCCATNGATGTGTCGACGCCGGTGCTGCCGGCGGCGGCGGCGGCATTGAATGTTGATATTGGCCTGATGCAGNTGACCATCGGGCTCTACATGCTTGGCTATGCTATCGGCCAGATTCCGATTGGTCTGATGGGGGATTATTTTGGCCGGCGGATCACCGTCATCATATCCTTGATCATCTTTATTGTGGCGGGGTTTGTGGCGGCGGTNGCACCAAGCGTGGAACTGCTGCTGGCAATGCGGTTTGTGCAAGGGGTGTCCGGTGCCGCCGGCGCNGTCATATCACGCGCCATTGCGCGTGATATNACAAGCGGTGCTGGCACAGGCAGGTTGTTGGGACTGTTAACAGCAACCTTGGGCGGGGTGATGATTGTCGGCCCGCTCATCGGCGCCATGCTTCTTGATCTGGTAGGTTGGTGGAGCCCTTTCATGGCATCGGCTGTATTTGGCCTCCTTGCCCTTATGCTGTTATTGACGGGCATTGAGGAAACGCTGAAACACCGTCCTGAAGGCACCCTCGGCGCCCGCTTCATAGAGGGCATCACGGCGTTTCGAAACAGCCCGCAGGCGCGTCTGAGCGCCCTGCTGATCGCCTTTGCATTTTGTATCCTGATGGCTTTTGTGACCTTGGCATCAGAGGTNTTCATCCGCCAGTTCGCTATGGCCGAGATGGGATATGCGGTGGTTTTCGCCATTGCCTCGACGGGTTATATGCTGGGCGGGTTGGCCTGCCGCCGCCTCGTCAGCCGCATGTCTACCATCAACCTTGCCCGCATGACGGTGGCCGGTTTCAGCGTGGTAGGGCTGGCATCACTGCTTTTGTTGCCCATATCTGCCGACCATCCTACCGCTCTGTCTATCCTGATGATCGCCTCTTTCTGCTGTATCGGCGCGATGCTGAGTGTTGCCGCAACGCTCGCGCTGGAGGCCCTGCCGCGTAACGCCGGCATGGCATCGGGGATCATGGGATCTTTTCAGATTCTGGTTGGTGCCTGCTTTTCGGCAGGCCTTAGTCTCGTTAAGGCGGACTCACTTGTGATCCTGCATCTGTCGGTCGGCGGATGTGCAGCCCTTATGGCGGTGACCGCCTTGGTGACATGGCGCTTGACATCAGATACTGTGCGGTAATTAGCTGCCATGAAAACAAGTGATTGCACAGTACTGATAAGATCATGCCACTTCAGATTACCCTTGGCGAATTGCTGCATCAGCTTGCGCATGAGCATATGCACCGCCCTGCCATCACAATGGCAGAAAGCGGAGAGACGATTTCCTATATCCAGTTCGAAAGGCTGGTGAACCGCGTCGCACACGGCTTTCAGTCCCTGCCGCGCACGCCCACAGGCAACGTCGAAAAAGCGCGACTGGCCGAGGCACATAGCCGGCACGCGGCCGGCCATATGCCCCATCCGTCACCGTAATGGTGACTGTTTACTCCGCTGCGACTTGCGCCTTGGTAGCCTTCTTTGCCTCATAGGCTTCCTTTTTGGCGGCGTAGTCGGCCTCGTTCAGCTTGTGCCAGCCAATACATTGCCCTGTTGGCGATCGCCCACAGCCACAGTTCCGTCTTTCAGCCATTTCAAACTCCTACCTTCTTCTGATGGTCTACGATCTCGCGCTACAGTAGATGAGCATGGGTTTGAAGTTTATAATGTCTTGATATCTTATTTCTTCAGTAACTGATGGTCATTAATCATGCTTTATCATCCCGGGTTTGAGGCGCTGCGCGAGGTGGCACGCCAAGGAAGCTTCATCAAGGCGGCGCGTATACTTGGCATCTCCGGACCCGCTATCAGCAAACAGATCAAGAATCTCGAAGCGCGTCTCAATCTGGTGTTGCTGCATCGCACCACCCGCGCTGTCACCCTGACCGAGGCTGGCCGGCGTCTCACCGAAATTCTGGACCGTGGCGGCAGCGAGGTGGACGCTTTGCTGGAGCAGCTGTCAGTCGGGCAGGACAGACCCTTTGGCCGGTTGAAGATGAATGTGCCCATGTCCTTTGGCGAGATGTTTCTGCATAAACCAATCGCCGATTATGCTGCCGCCTATCCAGATGTGGTTGTCGAGGTCGATTTCGATGACAAGCGCGTGCATCTCGTCGAGGAAGGCTATGATCTTGTTGTCCGGATTGGCGTGTTGGAAGATTCAGGCCTGTTTGCGCGGCGGGTTGGTGACTGCCCCATATATCTGTGCGCGACGCCTGATTTTGTTGCGCGGCATGGCACACCGGAAACACCAAGTGACCTGTCAACCTTGCCGGCCATCATCTATTCAAACGCACCAGGCAGCCCGACCCTGACGTTCCGCGATGCCGACGGGCATGACGGGACCGTGTCGCTGCGGCCGCAATTCTATGCAAACAGCGCGGGTATGATGCGCGAAGCCTGCCTGCGCGGTGTCGGTGTCGCCCTGCTGCCTGCCTTCTGCTGCGAGGACCATCTTGAAACTGGTGCCTTGGTCAGGCTGCTGCCATCATTTCAGACGTCGCCTGACCGGGGAATCTACGCTGTCTATCCCGACAGGCGGTTTCTGCCGTTAAAGGTGCGGGCATTCATTGATATTCTGGAACAGAGCCTGCGCGCCTCGAAGGTATAGGCGCGGCAGGTGAACACACAAATCTGGTAGGGATTGTCGGGAAACGCGCCTTATTCAGGGTCAGGGCTGACGGTCTGGCGCATTGCCAGCCAATGCGCGGTCGTCATCGTCCCGACACCAGGTGAGGGCGCAAACCAGTTTGCCGGCGACGGGGGCATCTCAGGGGTGCTATCCTGATCGACCTCCTCATCTGGCTTGTCAGCAGCCGTGTAACGGCGACGGCGGAAATCCTGCCGCGTTTGTGTCAGGGGCTTTACGTCCATGAACAAGTAACGACATAAGAGGGTCCTTTTTTATCCCACGTGTTGAAAGACACTGCAGGTGACCGTCGCCAACCATGCCGTTTGCAGGTCGGCCAAAAGGACCGCACGGGTGACATGTCAGGGGTCGAAACCGTTGCCAGCCTGTGCCATCATGCTGCGAAGAAGCAACGCGTGTGACGATAAACGCGCGCAAGCATGACCGCAGGGGGCATTTATGGAACGTTACAGAAAAATCTTTACTCTGGCAGTCTGGGCGGTGGCAGCTATTTTTGGCGCAACGCGGCTGGCCGGAGATAAAGCGCTCATGCTGGGGCTTATCGAGGCTTTGATGGTGCTGATCGCCGCCTTTGTTGGCTTGAAAACTATCGATTTGATTTTTCCGCCCAAAAAGGCCGACGACGACAGCTGAGAAAAAATGGGCGGACGCATTTGGCACTAAATGCCCTGCGCCCGCCCAGCAAGGGTACGGCATAAAACCGTGAATTTCGTGGAGGAGCTTCGAAATCCAACGGCTGTATAGCTGGATACATGCGATACTGTATAATGCTATAAATTCTCTACAGCGCTGCATTTTTTGCAGCATCATTTGAAAATTTTGCCATGGTCACATCATCGCCTAAAGGTGTTCGAGACGCACAATCGGCAACCGCCAATCCCGTCAGCAAGACAGGAAGTCTGATTTTGGCGGGCGCCTCCGCCCTCGGTCCCGCAGCCGGCGACGCCCACGATATTCTTGTTTGCAACGAGGGGATCAGTTTGTGGGGTGGGGTGGATCCGCAAACCGGCCGCATCATCGACGCACACCATCCTCAACAAGGGGCTGATCTGGCAGGACGCATTGTGATGATGCCAACCTCGAGGGGGTCATGCAGCGGAAGTAGCGTGTTGTTGCAGCTTGCCCTGAATGGCACGGCGCCAGCAGCCCTGGTCTTTCACCAGCAGGAAGATATTCTGACGCTTGGCGCATTGGTGGCCACGCATATCTTTGACACCGCGATCCCAGTGTTCAGCCTGAACCAGAAAGACTATCAGGCACTGACCCATGCTGGCAGCGCACGCCTTGCAAGGGATGCAATCGTCACCGACGAGGTGCAGATTTCCATTGATCCCCTTTCGCTGGACCAGCTGGTGCTGACAGACCGGGATTTGCAAATCCTTAACGGTGCAGAGGGCCGGGCAATGGCAATGGCCATGGACATTATCTGCCGGATTGCGGCCGTTCAGGGTGCACACAGCCTGCGTGATGTGACGCGAGGACATATCGATGGCTGCATCCTTGCCCATCCTGCCACCCTTGTCTTTGCCGAAAAGATGGCTGCCCTCGGCGCAAGGACGTCCATTCCGACCACCACAAACGCCATTTCGGTTGACCAGTGCAGCTGGCAGCAACAGGGGATCGACAAGGATTTCGGACATGCTGCCAGCGCGCTTGCAACCCTCTATACGGAAATGGGGGCCGCCCCGACATTTACCTGCGCACCCTATCTGCTGGGGTCACCGCCCGCAGCCGGTGAATCGATCGGCTGGTCTGAATCAAATGCGGTCATCTACGCAAATACTGTTCTTGGAGCACGGTCGATGAAATTGCCGGATTTTCTGGATCTGTTTGTTGCGATGACAGGCCGCGCACCATTGGCAGGGGTCTATACCGATGAAGGGCGCCGGCCAGCGCGGATCATTGATGTCAGCCTGCCGCGNCAGGTGCATGATGACAGCATATGGCCGCTGGTCGGNTGGTTGGTTGGCAGCCTGTCACCCGACCGNATTCCNCTTGTGCGTGGGCTTGAGGCGACCNNNCTNNCCGATGATGATCTNAAGGNGTTTTGTGCNGCTTTCGGCACAACCTCTGGNATGCCGCTGCTGCATATCGCAGGNCACACACCAGAGTCNNCGCTGCCACCNTTGGGCNATGCTGACATAATGCAGATTGANCAGACNGCGTTGGCACAGGCATGGCGGACGCTGAATGCCGATGTGACCGAGATCGACCTTGTGGCCATNGGAAGCCCNCACGCCTCCNTGACCGAACTGCANCAGATTGCCAGCCTGATGGGCGGGCGCANATGTCATGCACNTATCGATTTTATCGNCACCGTCGGGCGCGATGTGATGGCNGCAGCCGCNAGCGACGGGACNGCGGAGCAGCTTGCANAAGCCGGCATCAGGATCATCCCCGANGTNTGCTGGTGTTCAATAACCGAGCCGCTTTTCCCNCCTNCGGCACGCGTTCTGATGACCAATTCCGGGAAATATGCACATTACGCCGANGGGCTNTGCGGGCGNAAAGTACGCTTTGGCAGCCTCAGNGATTGTGTCGAGGCAGCGGTGGCCGGCGCTGCAAAATCGCATCCGCCGCAATGGGCACAGGAGGTGACACCCGCAAACGAAGCAACAAACGGATAGATTGGCAGAACAACGCCAAAGGCATATATTGGTTATATTATTTGTCAGAGGTGGATTATGTCGGATTCAATTATCCGCAAGATTGCAGTAATCTTTGTCACCGACGTGGTTGGCTTCAGCAAGATGATGGAAGCCAATGAAGATAAAACGCTGCAAAGCTTTCGCGCCTGCACGGATATCATGGAGACCCTGTTCAGTGAACATGGGGGGCGGGTGTTCAATACAGCCGGCGATTCCGTATTGGCCGAATTCCAGAGTGCTGTATCGGCTGTTGTCTGCGCGTCAGAATTCCAAAAGCTCGTAGAACAGCGCAACAGCTCAATCGATGCAGAGTCACGAATGATGTTCCGCGTCGGCATCAATATGGGCGATGTTATTGTAGAGGGGGACAATCTTTATGGTGACGGTGTGAATGTCGCCGCGCGCCTCGAGGCCTTGAGCCAGCCGGGCGGCGTTTGCCTGTCAAAGAGTGTTCATGACTTTGTCAGCCAGAAGGTTGATCTGAATTTTGACGATATTGGCGAACAGCGCGTCAAGAATACAGATGTCTGGGCCTATGACGTTCAGATGACATCGGCCGAAAAGCGTGAGATTGAAAAGCACCAAATAGCCGCGCCGGATAGCGACAGCCGTCCGCCAACAATCGCCGTTTTGCCATTTATCAACCAGTCAAACGATCCCGAGCAGGATTATTTTGCCGACGGTATTTCTGAAGACATCATCTCGAATCTTTCGAGTTGGAAGACCTTTCCGGTGATTGCCCGCAACTCCAGCTTTTCCTTTCGCGAATCCACCAGTACGGCGGCACAGATCGCCACCGAACTTGGTGCAGATTACCTGGTCACAGGCAGCATACGCAAAGGCGGCAACAAAGTACGCATCACCGCCAATCTGATCAGCGGCGCTGATGATGAACAGGTGTGGTCGCAAAAATGGGACAGGCCCATGGATGATATCTTCGAGGTTCAGGACGAGGTATCACAGGCCATCGTTGCACTGCTTGCGCCTGCCCTGACCGGCCAGGAGCAGAAGCGTCTTGCCACCCAGAAGAAGACCACCAACCTGTCAGCATGGGATTTATATCTGCAGGCTCTCAGCATCTTCAACAGAGACGGCAACCAGCAGACCGAAGACAGTCACCCCGCTGTTGTCGAGAAATGTATGGCCGCCATCGAGTTGGACGGCAATTTCTGTGACGCTTATGTGCTTTTTTGCAGGTCACTTTTCGGGGCTGTCTTTTCAAACGAATATGCGCATCAGCGGGCCGAAAACGAGGCGCTTTTCCATAAGATGGCGCAACGGGCATATGATCTGGACCCCAATAATCCCGCGGCAGTCATCGCGCTGAGCCGATCCTACAACATCCGTCGCGATTACGAGAAGCGCGTCGAACTGGCCGAGCGCGCACTGGAACTTAACCCCAATCACCCGGCCTGCAATCATGATTACGGACTGGCAATTACCAATCATGGGCGTTTCGACGATGCGCTAGCGCATATTTTCAAGGCTGTAAAAATGGATCCAGCCCGACATCGCAATTACGAAACCATTCTGCCGCTGATCTATATGGCAAAGGGTGACGGTGAAGAGGCGCTCAAATGGTCAAAGGAACAGNATGACTACCGGCCGCACAGCCGCTATCTCGGATATATGGCGGCCATTTACGGTCATGCCGGCAATGACGAGATGGCGAAGTCCAGTCTGCAAGCGTTTCTTGCACAGCGTCCCGAAATCACCACCCTGTCAGATTATGAGAAAGTAGTCCCAACCATTTGCAAAGATTTCCTCATGGGCGGGTTGNCAAAGGCCGGATTGCCAGAGGCCTAGTTATTACCGCACCACTGACGGCTAATCCGATGATTTTCCGGATGATTCCTCACCCCAGAACCGGTTGATCATTATATGAAGTACAACGGCCGGTCCCAGATAGATGGCGCCGAAGATGATCTGGTTGGCCAGCCCCTCAAGACTACTCTGGGCCTTTGCTGCCAGAAATACCGCAGTAGCATAGGTCAGCATAATGACAAGGCGTCGCTTACTTTTCATTTGTTATTCCTTGTTGTCATAAGCAGCCCTTTTTCCTGAGCAAGGCAACCGCCACATGCACATCTTTGTGACGCGCTACTCCGATGGTAAATGCCTGACGGCAAATTCCCAAGCTCTTTCCGATGGCCAATTCTACCACANATTTATCAGGCTTATGCACGGGCCNTGATGCACCATNACCGCATGCTGCATTTTTTGCAGTGGNNNGATGTNTTTTTAGCGCTTTCACGCATCATGCCCCTATGTAACNTTCCANNCTGCGCCGGTGCACGNTGCACCCATTGGCGTCAAGAAGGGATGGGAATCATGTCCATCATTTTTATGACAGACCTTGATGGCACCTTGCTTGGCCATGATGATTTCAGCTGCGGCGCCATCCGCGAGGACCTGCTTGGCCTGATCAGCCAGGACATCAAAGTCGTGTTGAATTCCAGCAAGACCAAAGCGGAAATCGACCTGTTCTGCCAGTCAATAGGCGTCAGGCTGCCCTTTATCTGCGAGAATGGTGCCGCCTTTTTCAACAGTGATATTCTGGGGCTTTCAGGGTCGGNTGACACCCCGCAACAGGCGGGAACNGATGTCGCGACGCTGATGACAGCCTGGCGCGGNGCCATCGANACGGACCTGCGCNGGCACTGTATATTTCTTGATGACATGGAACCTGTCGCGCAGTCGCGTCTTCTGGGGCTGTCTGATGACGATCTGGACCGCGCAATGGNCCGGCAATTTTCCGCACTTTTTGCCTTTTGTGGACCTGATGACCGTTTTGTCCATNTGCAAAGACAGGCAGAACGCGCCGGCATCCGTATTCATACTGGCGGGCGCGTGCATTGTCTTTCCGGGCATCATGACAAATCCGGCTTCAACAATTTCATCCGGCAACATGCTGCCTGTGGTCATGCGCCCCTCACCCTGATCGGCTTTGGTGACAGTGACAATGATGTGGCAATGCTATGTGACGCCGATATCGCCTGCGTTGTCCCGCGCCCGATGCGCAGCGCATTGAAGCTGCCTAATCCACCGGCAATGGTCATCACGGCACCCCAGCCCGCGCCGACGGGCTGGCTGATTGCCGCAACACAGGCGCTGACCCTGCTGGAACAGCAAGCATAAGGAGACAAGTGATGGGCGATTTTGCACAGAATGGCATGGTGGCCACCCTCCATGATTTTGGCACACGGACAACCGAGCAGCTGGAACANGAGTTGCGGGTNTTTTCCGGNTACCGGCCGATGGANCTTATCCTGCCCAGCCTCTATTCCGAGCTGGAAGGCGATGCGCTTGCCCATATTGTTGAGGAAATCAGCCAGATTGACTATCTGGGNCATGTGATCATTGGCCTCGATCGNGCAGANCGAGACCAGTATGANCACGCATATTCNTTTTTCTCGAAGCTNAACAAGCCGNTTTCCCTNTTGTGGAATGACGGGCCACGGCTCCGCACGATCCAGGCAGAGCTTGAAGACAGAAATCTAGCACCAACTGAACCCGGCAAGGGACGCAATGTCTGGTATTGCATCGGTTTTGCAAACGCCCGCGGCAAGGCTGAAGCTGTGGCGCTGCATGATTGTGATGTGCTGACCTATAACCGGCGCATGCTGGCACGGCTGTTCTATCCGATCGCCAATCCNGCNTTCCAGTTTGAATTCTGCAAAGGCTATTACCCGCGCGTTGCAGACGGAAAGATGAACGGGCGGGTCAACAGGCTGCTGGTCGGGCCTCTGCTTCAGGCAATGGAACAGGTGCTGGGGCCAAGCGACTATATCAGCTTCATGCGCAGTTTCCGCTATCCGCTAGCAGGCGAGTTTTCCTTTCGACGGTCATTGATCCCCGAGCTGCGCATTCCGTCCGACTGGGGGCTGGAAGTCGGCATTCTGTCAGAAATGCAGCGCAACCAGGCAAGCAACCGCATCTGCCAAGTTGATATCGCTGAAACCTACGACCATAAGCACCAGCCATTATCTGTCGAAGACCGGAATCTCGGGCTGTCACGCATGTCTATCGACATTTCGAAGGCCCTCATCCGCAAGCTGGCAACACAGGGGCATTGTTTCGGCACCGATACCTTCCGCACGCTCAAAGCCACCTATTTCCGGCTGGCACTGGATATGGTGCGCTTTCACCAGTCCGACGCCGAGATAAACGGCCTGACCTATGATATCGATGCCGAGGAAGGCGCGGTGGAGTTATTCGCTGAAAACATCATGCGGGCGGGTGACGATTTCACCTACAACCCGATGGAAACACCCTTCATTCCGTCATGGGCGCGCGTCACATCAGCCATACCCGATTTGGCCTACAGGCTGCGCCGGGCCGTTGAAATGGACAATCAGGAACAGAAAGCCCGGCTTGCTGGGCGGTCACGCGCTGCCTGACACCCGGGGCACAAGGTGCAGCAATGACCGGCTTCTATGGGAAGAATGGGACTGAAAGCGAACTGCCAGCGTTTCACCCCCGTGCGGGCTCTACGCTGGCATCGGAGGGAAGCTAAACCGCTATTGACGCTGCAAATACTGCCAATTTTGCATGATGGCGATGCATGAAATGCAGCGNCAGCCGTATCAGTGGCAGGATTGGGAAAATGTCTTGCCCTCTNGGTCAGGGGGTNACGATATTGAACCACATGTCAAAGCTGTGATGCAGTGCCAGCCATTGACGCAATGCTTTGACGCTCCCCTGAATGTCAGCCCCGTCTGCAACCGCATCATCAAGCGAGATTTCGCCGGCNGCNAGCTGNTCCAACAGGCCNAGGNTGATGGACACCTTCGCATCAGCTTTCGCATCCGTTNCGCCCAGCCGGGCAAATTCAGTCTGCCGCTTCACCGATACGCAAACGGTCTTGTCNCCAATNACAAATTCTATAGCGATGTCGACACCGCGTGCGCGTTCNGGATCAAGCCGTAATGCAAACGCGTCAAACCAGTCCTGCACCGATAAAGTTGCTGCCAGATCAGCGTTCCGGCCGCCCGCCATCGGAAGCGGCTTCACACCCTCTTCCAGTTCCATCGCACCGGTCAGATAGATGTTGCGCATGATTCCCGACTCCGCGCGGAACCCCATATGTCTGTAGACAAGCGCCAGTAATTTTCTGGCGTGGTCTGACTGATCTGGCGAGAAAACAAGGTTTGAAAGCACCGTGGCTGCCCATTGAAGATCATCGGCCTCGATAGCTTTTTCCGCGATCGAAAGCGCGCCTTCGTGCCCGCCGACAGCATCCACAAAACGTTGGCCCAGTGTCTCCGGTGACAACGGATCAAGATTGACCGGGTTACCGTCAAAGAACCCGTAATATTTCTGATAGACGGCCCTGGCATTAAAAGTCAGGCTGCCGTAATAGCCGCGGCCGTGAAATTTTTCAGCCATCCAGTCAGGCTCACGAATGCTGGCCGCGATCTCATGCGGTGTCTGGCCCAGATTTGCCAGCCGCAGGGTCTGGTCATGGATATATTTGTACAGATCGCGCTGTTCTTCGAGAAAGAGGCACAGTTCAGCGCGGCCCCAAACGGGCCAGTTATGGCAGTTGATCAGGATTTCAGCCTGCTCTCCAAACAAGGCCAACGCGTCATCAATGCAGCGCGCCCAAAGCAAAGCGTCNCGGACCTGCGCGCCNCGTGGNGGCATGAGATTATGCATGGTCTGTGTACAGACCTCGGCCATNCAGAGTGTTCGGTGGTCGGGCATGAAGAATGTAAATTCTGCCGGCGCTTCAGTGCCACTCGCCATCATGAAGACAAACCGCACCCCATCAATGACCCGTTCGGCACCGGTCTCTGCNATGAATGCGCTGGGCNGAATNAATGTACGCTGGCCTTTCGCCACTGTTTTGCCGATTCCCCCATCCACAAGCCCTTCAGGGCCAGTCGACAACGAAATTCCGAATTGATAGACGGCACGTCGTGACGTGTGATTNCCGCCAAGTATGCCCTCAGATGCNGCATATTCCATAAAACCNTCCGGCGCATAGATCGGAGGCGGGTTGTCCGGATCCGCAACACCGCGNATGCCNCCGAAATGATCAGGGTGCGTATGGGTAATGATAATCGCGCTGACNGGGCGTTCNCCAAGCGTTTCATTCACCACTTTNANCGCCGCTGCCGCCGTTTCCNGTGCCATNAGCGGGTCGACGATGATCCAGCCNGNATCNCCTCTAATGATCGTCATATTGGCATAGTCGAAGGCTCTTGCCTGCCATATGTCACGGGTTACCTCGAACAGCCCGGAAATGGCGTTCAGCTGGGCCATGCGCCATAGCGACGGATTAACAGTGGCAGGCGGCCCCTCTTTCAGAAAGTCGAAATCGGCAATATCCCAGGATTTCCTGCCGTCTGGCCCGGTGATGCCGCCATCGGGCAGCCCGGCGATAAGGCCGCGACTGGCAGCTGCCCATTCATCTGTTTTCGAGAGTGGCAGCCCTTCCCCAAATGCCTCATTGGCGCTGGACGTGGCGTGCATGAGAATACGCGAAAGTGCAGCAATATCCTTCATAAGGCCAAACCTCCCCGTTGCCTTTGCCTTCCGGATTTTAACGTCTTATTTCTGGGTACCACCTTTTTACGGCGCACACCAAGTCGGGCGTTGGTTGTCATCGACTGCCTTCAGCAAAGTCAGACAAGAGCAACCTGGAAGAGCGCCTATGCCCATAAACTCCGGCCCGACATACCCGGCCTAAATGGCGCCACGGATAGAGGCATCGAACCTTCTCTCGGGAGCGCCATTCCCAAAGCTTCAAAGTCCATGGACCGTGGATCAAGTGACTGTTTCCAAGGATCAAAGTTTTTGAAGAAAATTACGAAGCTCAGCCTGTAAGATAGGCGCTAGTCAGCACCGGAAAGCTTGCAAAGCCAAAGCTCCCTTCCTTCTCAGCATCTGCCAGCTGTGCTCTCCAACTGGCCACGTCCTTTTCAGGCACGCCTTTGCTGATAGCAAAGTTTGCCATCACGTTTTCTGTGTATAGGGCTGGAGAGTTATGGTCCCTCCGCGTAATGACAAATGCGAGTGATCTATCTTTGATATTACGAAAGCCTAGTCTTTGTAGCTTGCCGGGAAGTTCCATCGGAAGCATTTGATGGCTGCAGTGCGCTCTGAAGACCTCATGCATTTCATCGTTAAGCTTTTTGTCTGCGCCATAGAATCTGAAGTGGTCCCATAGAATCGAGACATTTACGAGACTGCCTCCCGGCTTCAACACGCGAGTGGTTTCGCTTAGAGCGGCGTCAACATCGGGAATGTATTCCAGAGCCTGTGTCGAAGTTGCGGCGTCACAGCTATCATCTGGTAGACCTGTTTCGTCAGCGCCCCGTTCCAACAATGTGATATTTGGGAAGTCTATGCAGTTTGATTTGGCTTGAGCCAACTGATCAGCACTTGGGTCTAGCCCTATCACTTCTCCATGCTTTCCAACCCCTTTTGCAAGGTGCCCAAGCAACTGACCAGCCCCGCAGCCAACGTCGATGA
>NYYG01000050.1 GCA_002686685.1 SAR116 cluster bacterium
AATCTCGATGCCAAGCTGCGCGGCCATATGCGGGCCGAGCTGAAGCATATGCAGGGCACGCTCGGCATCACCACGATCTATGTCACCCACGACCAGATCGAGGCCATGACACTGGCGCACCGTGTGGCCGTGCTGGAAAAGGGTGTGCTGCAGCAGCTGGCGTCACCATCCGAAATCTATAACAACCCGGCCAATCTGTTTGTCGCGCAGTTCATTGGTTCGCCGGCGATGAATGTCATCCATGGCACTCTTGAGGGGGCGAGCTTCCAGACAAACGGGGTCAAGGTGAAGACCAAGGTCAAGGGGCAGGTCACCAAGGCCGTTGCCGGCGTCAGGCCCGAGGACTGCAGCGTTACCGACCCGAAGAAAGGCACGATCAGCGGACAGATCTATACCACCGAGCTGATTGGCGACCACACGCTGGTCACGGTCAACTGGGGGGACGACCAGATCGTGGTGAAGGCGCACAAGGATTTTGACGGCAAGCAGGGGGACGCTGTTGGCGTCGTGCTGCCGCCGGAGAACCTGTATATTTTCGACGAGACGAGCGGCGAGCGTATTCGCTGAGCCACGGGGGATTGAATGGCGGTCCGGATCGAGCTTCACCGTTCCAGCTTCGAAAGCCGCGAAAGCCGGCTTCTCGAGACTGGCGAGTTCACCGTTTCGGCCTTCAGATATGATTCAGGGATCGAGGCGCTGCGCCTCTGCAACGCCCGCGGCGAGATCATTGTGCTGCCGTTCAAGGGGCAGCAGATCTGGCGCGCCGGGTTCGACGGTCGCGACCTGACAATGCGGTCGATGTTCGACGAGCCTGTCGACACGCAGGTCTATCTGGAAACCTACGGNGCCTTCATGATCCATTGCGGCCTTGCCGGACTTGGTGCGCCGGGCCCCGATGACACCCATCCGCTGCATGGCGAATTGCCGAACGCGCCGTTCCAGAAAGCCTGGCTCGAGATTGACGAGGGTGAGNGAACGGTGGCGGTCGGCGGCAGCTACCAGCATACCGTCGCNTTCAGCACCAATTATCTGGCGACGGCAAAGGTCGCCATGACGGCGGGTTCCGCGCTGCTGGATGTGTCGCTCACGGTGGAGAACCTGAAGCAGACGCCGATGGAAATGATGTATCTGGCCCATGCCAATTTCCGGCCGGTGGATNATGGCGAGCTGCATTACACNGCGNCCTATGATNCGAGTGCTCGGTCAGGGTGNGNACCTCCATCCCNGCGCATATNTCGCCGAAGCCGGACTATATGGCCTTCATCGAGGCGCTTGCCCNGGANCCGNNGCCGCANCACCGGATGGANCCNGCGCTCGCCTTNGATCCGGANGTNGTCTTCAGCATCGACATGATGGCNGANGNNGANGGGCTNGCCCATGCCATGCAGGCGCATCCCGACGGCACGGCCGACTATATCGGCTTCCGTCCCGACCAGGCGCCGGTCTGCACGCGCTGGGTCTGCCGCACCCCGGACCAGGATGGGCTGGGAATCGCCTTTCCGGCGACGGCCGAGGTCGAGGGCTATACTGCCGAAAAGGCAAAGGGCCATGTGATCGAGCTTGCCGGCGGTGCCACATGGAACATAGATATCAGCATGGGCCTGCTGACCGCGCCAGAGGCCGCCGGTCTCAAAGACAGGATTGACGCTGTCAGGAACGGCTAGCCGAGGCTGAACGAATTCTCCGCCATACCGCGGATGCCTGTTTCGATGGCAAACAGGCTGCCTGCCAGCCGGTCGTCAGGCGCGCGGTCGGCGGCTGCNGTGGTCACATATAATGTCGTCAGCTCGGGTCCGCCGAAGGTGCATGTCGTGACATTGCCGGCGGGGATGTCGATCACCCGGTCGATGGAGCCGTCGGGTGCCACACGTACGACACAGCCGCCGTCATAGCGGCAATTCCAGAGATATCCCTCGCCATCCATGGCTGATCCGTCGGGGAGGCCACGCTCAAAACCGGCGAAGAAGGGTCTTCCGGGCCCGATCTCGCCGGTTTCGATGTCATAGTCGTAAACCCGGATTTCGTTCTTCAGTGTGTCGCCGAAATAGAAATGCCGCCTGTCGGGTGACCAGCATAATGTATTGGGAATGCCGATGTCGGTCTCGATCTCTTCCATCGGCCCGCCATGCCGGTATCGGTAGAGTGTGCCCCGGCCGTCCACGACCGGCAGACCTTCCCCGTTCGGGCCGACATTGTTGCCCATCGATCCGATCCAGAACGCGCCGAGGGGATCGCTTCGCCCGTCATTGAAACGCAATTCCGGCCAACCTCCCAGCATGGCCGGCAAATCCTCACGCGCGCCGGTTTCCGGATTGAACAGGATCAACTGCGAGCTAAGAGCGACCAGAAGCCACCCCTTTCTGTCCGTCAGTGACAGGGCGACGACCGGCCGGTCAAACAGATGGGTGCGCGTGGCGCCGTTGTCAGGATCGTGGCTATGCAGGAGGAAGCGGTTGATATCGGTCCAGTAGAGCCGGTTCGCGGCCGCGTCCCAGGTGGCNGCCTCGCCGCAGACATCTCCTGCCGGTACGATACAGATCGGCTCCATTACACTGGTCCTCCGTCAACATCATGNAAATACCCATGGTGCCCCGATGCGCNGGCGAAGGCGAGGGGAGAGTTGATCTGGTTTTCCTGCTCGCGCAAGATCGAATGATCGGGAGGTATAAAGAGNATGCTTGAAACCTGGCGTTGGTTCGGGCCGGATGATCCGGTGACATGTTCAGATATCCGGCAGGCTGGCGCCGACGGGATCGTCACCGCACTTCACGCGGCCGCCCCGGGCGAGGTCTGGCAGTCTGACGACATTGCGGCCCGCAAAAGTTTCATCGAGGCAGAAGGGCTGGCATGGTCGGTGGTAGAGAGCATTCCGGTGCATCCCGCCATCAAAATTGGCGATGATCGGGCGGCGCAGCATATCGACAGCTGGATTCAGACGATGCGCAACCTCGCGGCGAACGGGCTGGAGGTCATCTGTTACAACTTCATGCCGGTGGTAGACTGGACCCGTACCGACCTTNGCTGGAAGGCGCGCCGCGGCGGTCTGGCGCTGCGTTTCGATCCTGTGGAATTCGCCGCATATGATCTGTTTGTGTTGCGCCGCGCCGACGCCGACAAGGATTACACCGCCGAGATCATCGCGCAGGCCGAGACCCTCTATGCAAGCATGGACAAGGCCGCGATAGAGCGGCTGGAATCCACCATCATCGCCGGACTGCCCGGCTCGGAACTGTCACATGGCCGCGAGGGCATCCGTGCCGCGATCGCCGATTATGACGGGCTGACAGCAGCTGATCTTCAGGCGAACCTGATCACCTTTCTGGAACAGGCGGGTCCGGCAGCAGAAGAATGCGGCGTTCGAATCTGCCTTCACCCCGATGATCCGCCATTCTCGCTTTTCGGACTGCCGCGCGTGGTGTCCACAAAGGCAGATTATGCCGCGCTGTTCGATGCGGTGCCGACACTGGCGAACGGGATCACGCTNTGCGCTGGATCCCTTGGCTCGCGGCCCGACAATGACGTGATAGACATCGCGAGAAGTTTCGCTCCGCGCATTCATTTCACGCATCTTCGCAATGTCACTATGGAGCCGTCAGGCGCTTTCTTCGAGGACGACCATCTTGATGGTGGTGTGGATATGGTCGAGCTGATCTCGGTCCTGCTTGGCGAAGAGGCGCGCCGCCGCGAGGAAGGACGTGCCGATGCCGTGATCCCGATGCGCCCCGATCATGGGCATCTGCTTCTTGATGATATCGGCAAACAGACCAACCCGGGCTATTCCGCCATCGGGCGGCTCAAGGGGCTGGCCGAGTTGCGCGGTGTNGAACGCGCTGTTGCATCGCTCACATATCGGCAGGNGGGATCGGCATGATGACGGATTTCACTGGCAAGGTCGCCGCGGTCACGGGAAGCAGCGGCATTGGCCTTGGCGCGGCGCTGCATCTGGCGCGATCCGGCGCGCGGGTGTTCCTGGCCGGCATTGATTCCGGGCTGAACGACGAGGCTGCGACGCTTGCCGCCGGCGAGGGGCTCGATATCACCTTGCATCAGGTGGATGTGGCTGACGAGGATTCGGTCCGCGGCTGGGCCGGGCAGATTGCAGGCGAAACCGAAGTCCTGCACGCGCTGGTCAATGCGGCCGGCCAGCAGACCTACGGCACCGTCGAGGATACCGGCCCGGCTGACTGGGACCATTGCATGGCGGTGAATCTGAAGTCCTGTTATCTCACCTCGCATATCCTCTATCCGCTGCTGAAGGCAGCAGGCGGGGCGTCGGTGGTGCATGTCGCCTCAGTTCAGGGGCACAACAACCAGAACAATGTCCTCGCCTATGCGACTTCCAAGGGCGCGGTCCATGCGATGACCCGCGCGATGGCGGTGGATTGCGCCAAAGACGGGATCAGGGTCAATTCGATCAGCCCGGGATCCATCCGAACGCCGCTTCTGGAATACGGGGCCGGCCAGCTTGCCACCGGCGGNAAAACTGTCGATGACATGATCGCCGANTTCGGGAAATCGCACCCTGTCGGACGTGTCGGCACCACCGAAGAGACGGGGAGCCTGATTGCCTATCTGTGCTCGGACGCCGCCGGATTTATCAGCGGCACCGACCTGCGGATTGACGGCGGGCTGACAGCCCAGCTTGGTGTGTAAGCGATGTCGGGATTGTTTGAAGAGCTGGATTACCAGCAGACGGCGCTTGGCGAGCTGATCCTGCGGCGTCGCAAAATCCTGAAGCTCGACCGTGACGTAGTCGAGGTCATCCTGAATGACGAGCATCTGATGTCTGACATGTTCACGGCATCCGAAATTGCGCTAGCCACCATTCCTATGGCGCTGNTTACGGCTGCCGGGCGAACAGATGCCGACATTCTCGTCGGCGGGTTGGGGCTCGGTTACACGGCGGATGCGGTGCTGCGCTCCGACGCGACCGGGTCGCTGGCCGTGGTCGAATATCTGGCGCCGCTAATCGGATGGCACGAGGCCGGCATCCTGCCCCTTGGCAGGCGTCTGGCAGACGATCCGCGATGCCGTTTCATCGAAGCCGATTTTTTTGCCCTTGCNCGGGGCGATGACGGGTTCGACCCGCAGGCGCCGGGTCGCCAGTTCGACGGCATCTTCCTCGATATCGATCACAGCCCGGATTTTCATCTGAACCCGTCACATGCAGATTTCTACAGCGAGGAAGGGTTGGCAAGGCTGGCGAAAAGCCTGACCGGCGANGGNATTTTCGCGCTCTGGTCGAACGATCCGCCNGATCAGGCNTTCGTCGCNCGGCTTGCCACGCAGTTCCCGAGNGCGCGCGCCGAAGAGGTGGTGTTCCACAACCCNCTTCTCGAAGAGGATTGTGTGCAGACCGTCTATCTCGGGATCATGAGCTGACGAACCTACAGCCCAAGGTCATAGAACCGGTTGGCGGTCTGGCCGTAGATGGCGGCTTTTTCGGAGTCGCCGAGCCCTGCCGTCAGCGCCTGTGCCGCGCTGTGCCAGTCCGCATATTCGCCGGCAAGGCGGCAGACAGGCCAGTCGGACCCCCACATGACACGGTCAGCGCCGAACACCGAGATCACATGGTCGACATAGGGTCTGAGGTCATCAACCGTCCAGCTGGAGGCGGCCTCGGTGATCACCCCGGACAGTTTGCAGAATGCCGAGGTCTCTCCTGCCAGCCTTGCCATGCCGTCGGCCCAGCTGTCGAACCCGCCCGATGAATGATTGGCAATATCGGGCTTCATGCAGTGGTCGATCACCACTTTCATGCCGGGATGGCGGCCGAAAAGGGTGATGAAATTCTCGATATGGCGCGGCAGGCCCAGCGCCTCGAACCGCAGGTTGAGAGCGGTAACAGCCTCGAAGGCCCACCGGATATCATCGCGCAGCATCCAATTATCGTCGGGAATGTCCTGAATCATCGGTCTGACACCCCTGAATTTCGGATGCGCCGCCAGTCGCTCGAGATGGTGTGAATGCGCAGGATTTTCGAAATCCACCCAGCCGGTGACTGCAGCGACATGCGGCGCGGCGTCTGCGATGCCTAGCATATACTCGCTTTCCTCGATGCTTGGTGCTGCCTGTACCAGAACCGTATGGGTGATTCCGGTAGCCGTCAGAAACGGCGCTAGATCAGCAGGACCATAGGCCCGAAACAGCGTTGCGTTATCTTCTGGCATCCAGCCGTAATCGCCGCGTGCCGGGTTCCAGAAATGATGATGGGCGTCAATCTTCATAATCCTGCCTCTGGCATGGTGCAACGATGTGTGCGGTGCGCAGATTCCAGCTAGTTTCAGGCATCAACCTACTTGCCGTTGCTCACCGCCACGATGCATCATAGGAGGATGGGAGGCCGCATCACAAGACGGCCCGCAACAGAAGACCCGAAGGGTAGATGTGATGATTTCGATCGGTGGCGAGAACCTGATAGACCTCGTGTCTGGAGCGGCTGCGGCCAACGGGCTGCCGCAATATGTCGCCAATCCGGGCGGCTCGCCGTTCAATGTCGCCATGGCATCCGGACGCCAGGGCCAGAAGGTGGCCTATCTCACGCCGGTGTCGGACGACGCGCTTGGTGCGCTTCTTGCCGAACGCCTGCTGGAAAGCAAAGTTACGCTCGCCGCCGACCGCGTGCCTCAGCCGACATCGCTTGCGGTCGTCTCGATCACCGACGGCATTCCCTCATATGCCTTTCACCGCAACGGCACCGCCGAACGGCAGGTCACCAAACGGGCGCTTCACAATGACATGCCGGCAGAAACGAAGCTGTTTCATGTCGGGTCACTTGGCCTTATCGAAGGGGACGACGCCGATACATGGGAGGCGTTTTTTGCCGATTGTCGCAGCCGCGGGATCATGACCTCGCTTGACCCGAATGTGCGGCCCGGCCTGATTGCCGATCGCGACGGCTATATCGCGCGCCTGCGACGGATGATGCGCCATGTCGATATTTTCAAGCTCAGTGACGAGGACCTGACCTGGCTGTATCCCGACCGGCCGCTGGAGACCGCGCTGGCCGACTGTCGGGCGGACTGTGATGCGGTGTTGTTCATTCTCACTCTGGGTGCAGACGGTTCGCGTGTGTTTCTTGGTGCTCTCGAGATGATGGCAGCTGCGCCGCGTCTTGAAGACCTTGCAGATACGGTGGGCGCTGGCGATACTTACATGGCCAGCATTCTGTGCTGGGTGCTTGAAAATGATCTGGCGTCGCGCGATGCGCTTGGCGCGGTTGGCAAGGATATGCTGACCAAGGCGACGAGCCGTGCGGCCGAGGCCGCCGCCATCAACTGCCGGCGATCCGGGTGTAACCCGCCATGGCGCGATGAGCTGACCAACCTCTAGCCCCGTTGTCGAATGTAGGAGTCACCAGTTTTGCCGAAGCAGCTTTCAATCGATCCGGGCCAGACCTACAGCGCTGACAAGGTACGCTTCACCGACATTCCGGTTCACGCCTACAAGGGCGACCTTGAAGCCGAGATCGCGCGTTGGGGCAAGGACGGATTGCGTGCTGCCTTGCGGCATATGCTCGTGGTTCGCGAGTTCGAGAGCATGCTGCACGCCTTCAAGTCGACAGGCGCCTATCGCGGCATCGAATATGTCTATAAAGGGCCGGCACATCTGTCAGTCGGGCAGGAGGCCGCCGCCGTCGGCAGCGCGATGGCGCTTGGGCCGACAGACCAGATTTTTGGCTCGCACCGCAGTCATGGCGAGATCATCGCCAAGGGGCTGGCGGCTGTGGGTGGAATGGCACCGGACAAGGTCACATCCATCATCGAAACACACAGTGACGGGCGACTCCTTGATCTGGTAACGCGCCATGTCGGCGAGACGGGCGGTGAGCCGGCCGAGGCATTCCTGCTGACCGGCGTCCTTGCCGAAATCTTCATGCGTGATGCCGGTTTCAATCGCGGCATGGGCGGCTCGATGCACGCTTTCTTCACGCCCTTTGGCGCCTTTCCGAACAATGCCATTGTCGGCGGCTCTGCAGGGATCGCGGTGGGCGCTGCGCTACGGGCGCAACTGACCCGCTCTGACAGCATCTGTGTGGCCAACCTCGGTGATGGCAGCACCGGATGCGGGTTGATCTGGGAGTCGATGAATTTTGCCGGTATGGGCCAGTTCCGGAACCTGTGGCAGCCGCCTTTCGACAGAAACCCGCCGGTGCTGTTCTGCTTTACCAACAATTTCTACGCTATGGGCGGGCAGACGCGCGGCGAGACAATGGCATGGGACAGGCTCTCGCGTATTGGCGCCGGCATGTCGCCGGGCCAACTCCATGCCGAGACGGTGGACGGCTCGAATCCGCTGGCGGTGGCAGATGCCGTCTCGCGCAAGGCCGAGATCCTGCGCGCGGGAGAGGGGCCGGCGCTTCTCGACATCGAATGCTATCGCTATTCGGGCCATTCGACGACCGACACCAACGCCTACAGGTCGCGGGACGAGATGAAGGCCTGGCAGGCACATGATCCGATCACCAGGTTCCGTGACAGGCTGGTAGATGGTGGTGTAATCACCGCTGGCGAAGCTGATGAGATGGTCGAGCTGGCCGGCGCGCAGATCGAGGCAGTGACAAGAGTGGTGGTGGACCGCCAGCTGGCACCCGCTGTCGATCTGGAGGCAAGCCCGACCATCATTGGCGACATGACGTTCAATAATGAGGCGATCGAGGTTGGCGGGCGGGCCGAGGACCTGCTGGCGGAACCGGCCGAGACCGGCGCCGTGAAATCGATTATGCGCAAGGCGCGTTCCGGCATTGCCGAAGATGGCAGCCAGCTGTCGCCGATGCGTGCTGTGACACTTCGCGACGCGCTGTCGGAAGCCATTCTTCACCATCTGACCCATGACGAGAGCCTGATTGCCTATGGTGAGGAATGCCGCGACTGGGGCGGCGCGTTCGGCGTTCATCGGGGATTTGCTGACATCATCCCCTATCACCGTCTGTTCAATTCACCCATTTCCGAAGCGGCGATCGTATCGACGGCCGTCGGCTATGCGCTTGCCGGAGGGCGGGCGATCGTCGAGCTGATGTATGCCGATTTCATCGGCCGGGCCGGAGACGAGATTTTCAACCAGCTTGCCAAATGGCAGGCGATGTCGGCCGGCGAATTGCGCCTGCCGGTGGTGCTTCGTGTGTCGGTCGGATCGAAATACGGGGCGCAGCATTCCCAGGACTGGACATCGCTTGTCACCCATGTGCCGGGGCTGCGCGTGATCTACCCGGCGACACCGCATGATGCCAAGGGACTAATGGCGACGGCGCTGTCCGGAAATGACCCGACCATGGTGTTTGAAAGTCAGCGTCTGTATGACCGGGTCGAGACCTTCGAGCCCGATGGTGTGCCCTCGGATTACGTGCCGATCCCCTTTGGCGAAGCTGCCACAAGGCGTGCCGGCGATGACGTGACGATCCTGACCATCGGCCCGTCGCTCTATCCGGCGCTCGAAGCTGCTGGCGAGCTGGCAGGTCATGGTGTCGAAGCGGAAATCATTGATGCAAGGACGCTGGTTCCCTTCGACTATGATACCGTCCTTGCCTCGGTCAGGCGGACAGGGCGGCTGATCATTGTGTCGGAAGCCGTGGAACGAGGCAGTTTCGCGAACACGGTTGTGGCCAATGTCACGCGCCTTGCCTTTGCCGACCTGAAGGCGCCGCCGGTTGTGCTTGGCGCGCCGAACTGGATCGCGCCGGGTGCGGATATGGAAGACAAATACGCCCCGCAGGAGCATGATATCTGCGATGCCGTGCTTGGCGAGTTCTTTGCCGACAAGCGGGTCAACCGCCGCGGTGTTCGCAACTGGGATATCGCCGGAATGGCAAAACGCGGGCTCTGACGACTTCAAACCGGGCCTGCGCTGAACAGGTTCAAACCAAAGGAAGTACATCATGGCAACGGAAATTCTGGTACCGCAGCTTGGCAACGAGGTCACCGAGGCAGAGGTCACTGAATGGGCGGCGAATGTCGGCGACAGTGTGAGCGCCGGCGAGATCATTGTCGTGATCTCGACGACCAAGGCGGCACTGGAAATCGAGGCGCCTTGTGACGGCAGGCTGTCCGAAATCCGCATC
>NYYG01000004.1 GCA_002686685.1 SAR116 cluster bacterium
GCCTTATCCATGCGGATATGCGGCTTGCCAATCTGTTGATCGAAGATGGCCTAACACAGCTCATTGATTTTGACGATTGCGGGTCAGGATGGTTCATGTACGACTTTGCGGCCGCTATCAGCTTTATGGAAGACCATCCGCAGATCCCCGCCTTGCGGGCGGCTTGGCTTGAGGGCTATCAATGTTTCCGGTCCCTCACGACGGCCGATATTACAGAGATGGACAGCTTTATCCTGATGCGGCGGATGGCCCTTCTGGCCTGGGCCGGAACGCATGCCCATACCAAGCAGGCAAGCGATGTGGAGCCGCATTTTGCTGCGGGGTCCGCAGGTCTGGCCGAAGCCTATCTGACACAGATAAATGCGGGTTGACCGCATGGCTGCTACTGCATTGTTAAACCCGTCTGTCTTGAGCGGCGATGACAGCCGTTTTCCGCTCTGACAGCCATGACACCTGCACGCACATCACTGACATCTGACGAAGTGCGCGGCCATCTGGCGATGCTGGCTTTTTCCGCGCTTGTCGCCGGGTCTTTCAGCCTTGGTGCAATTGTTGCAAATGACATCGACCCGCAGGCCATTACCGCAGCGCGTTTTGGCTTCGCCACCCTTGTAATGGGTATGGTTGTCTGGTTCCAAGGCAGCTTCCGCCTATCGTACTTTGCTGCACCTTGGAGGTTCTTCGTTCTTGGCGGCCTATTTACGATTTACTTCGTGCTGATGTTTGAAGGATTGAAAACCGCCCATCCGGTGTCAGCGGCGGCAGTCTTCACGTTTATGCCGCTGATGTCAGCAATATTTGGCTTTCTGCTGCTGCGCCAGATCACTACTATGCGCATGACGCTGGCGCTTGGCATCGCCGCCTGCGGGGCGCTCTGGGTCATTTTTCGGGGCGATCTTTCGGCTTTTATGGCATTGGAGATTGGTCGCGGCGAGGCGATATATTTTATTGGCTGCATATCCCATGCACTTTATACGCCAATGGTGCGTTATCTCAATCGCGGCGAGGGAGCGGCCGTTTTCACGTTCGGCATGCTGGGAGCAGGGACTATTCTTCTTGGCGCGCTATCATTTGACAAGATTGCCGCTACGGATTGGATGCTCCTGCCGCCGATCATCTGGATAACAATCGTCTATCTAACTTTATTTTCAACGGCGTCATCCTTTTTCATGCTGCAATATGCGACGCTACGACTGCCAAGCGCCAAGGTTATGGCCTATTCCTATCTGACCCCCGCCTGGGTGATCCTTTGGGAAATCGGATTTGGTAGCATGTTGCCGCCGGCCCACGTGCTGCTTGGCATAGGTGCCACCATCGTTGCACTACTGATGCTCCTACCCAATGATGCTCAGGAACGTCCGCGCGTCGGCGGCACAGAATAGGTCATCTGTGCCTGCGCCACCGGTGCCAGCCGTTCAAAATCGCCACTGTTATAGATAATGACATCACCAACAATCAGCGACTTGCCCTGTTTCAAAATGCGAGCATCACCAAAAATTACACCGGGTGCCGGTTTGCGCATGAAATTGATTGTTGCATTGGTGGTCACGGTCAGGGCTTCCGGCCCGATACGTGACAGGATCAGCAGATAAAATGCCACATCGGCAAGGGTGAACAGGGTCGGCCCTGATACGGTGCCGCCTGGCCTCAGATGCTGGTCACCAGTGGTCAGGCTGACGGTCAGNCCGGTTGCGTCAGGGGTGCCAACCGTNAGGTCGCCNGCAACCTGTGGAAACTCCTGCGCCATAAAGCGCGTCAGCGCATCAGCATCCATGTGGATTGTCATGGTTGTCCTGTCCCCGTTGCCAGATATACGACTGCAGCCGCGCTTCATGATGCGGCGGCAAGGGCTATGGCGCAAGACCATCCATCCTCGCGCTGACAAAAGGGTTGCCCTGGTGCCGCGAAGGGCCAATCCTGNTTATNGAAAAANGCGGAGGCGTCGCNAGTGCGACGGATGAAACCCATGCGGTTGGAAGACGAAGATCGGCGCACCCGCCGGCGACATCGCAGAGCGGATCGGCAGGGCGGTGAACAGGCTGTTCATCTGTCTGCGACGGGTGGTCAGTTATCACTTGTACAGCCTGACGCGCAACATGCCATTCACCAGGCCGCGCTGACCCTGCTTGCCGAAACCGGCCTCGCCGATGCGCCGGCAAAAGCAATTGATCTGGTGACTGCGGCTGGCGGCTGGCTGTCCGCATCCGGGCGGCTGTGCTTTCCGCCGGATCTGGTTGAACAGACGCTGACCGCGGCACGACGCAAACTCACGCTCCATGGTCGCCGCGATGGTGTCGCCCTGCATCTTGGTGGCAATAACGCCTATGTCGGCACTGGCGGGGCATCGCCGGTCTTTCTGGATATTGACACCCACACCTACCGGCACGCAATGCTGACCGACCTTTATGACGCCGCGCGGGTCGTCGACGCACTGGATCATATTCACTTTTTTAGCCGGCCGGTGGCGATTACGGATTTTGATGATCCGCTGGCAATGGATATCAATACTGCCTGGGCGTGTCTTTCGGGAACCGCAAAACATGTCATGGTCAGTGCCAGCACACCTGAAAGCGTTGACGCGATTGCACAGATTGCCTATGCGCTGGCCGGGTCCGAAGCGGCGTTCCGTGCGGCGCCGTTCCTGTCACTGAATATTAATCATGTCGTGCCGCCAATGCGCTTTGACCCGACTGCGGCGCAGGTTCTGATGCGCGCGGCCGAATGCGGTATTCCTGCCATGGTGAACACCTTTGGTCAGCTTGGCGCGTCCAGTCCGGTGACGATTGCCGGCTGTATCGCCCAGACAACGGCCGAGACTCTGGCGGGCCTGGTGCTGGTAGCGCTGGTGGCGCCTGATGCTGCGGCCATTTTTGGACCGCGCCCGATGATTACGGATTTGCGGACGGGCGCGATGTCGGGCGGCGGCGGCGAACAGGCCAAGCTGACGGCAGCTGCCATCGGAATGGCGCGATATTATGGTCTGCCGAATTCCACAATCGCCGGGGCAACAGACAGCAAGATTCCTGATGCCCAGTCAGGTTATGAAAAGTGCCTGACGGTTACCATGGCGCTGCAGGCAGGCGCGGATATCATCACGCAGGCGGCTGGAGCACAGGCCAGCCTGATGGGTGCCTCGCTCGAGGCCTATGTCATTGATAACGAGATGCTTGGCAGCATCCTCAGTGCCCATACGGCGATCGATGTTTCCATCGAGACCCTTAACCTTGAAGGCGTGCAGGCTGCCATTACCGGTGACGGACATTTTCTGGGTGCCGCCGATACACTGACGCGAATGAATAGTGACTTCCTGTATCCCAAGATTGGTGACCGGCGCAGCATTGAGGAATGGCAGGAGGATGGCGGATTGTCGATCTGGGACCGTGCGAATGAACATGTGCGCGCGATCCTGAATGCACCACAGGTTACACTGATCGACCCGCTATTGGCGGCAAATATCGAAGCCCGGTTTGGCCTTCACCCGCCAGCCGGCGGGACACGCCCTGATGGTGCTGGACCGCAGGGATGACGCTCAGGTGGCGGGTAAAATCCGTTCCGGCGTGCGCACGCTATTGATTGGCCCTTGTGTCAGGCGCGTTCCATCTCGTCCCACATATCCATAACCCAGCGGCGGATGGTCAGGGCTTCTTCCCAGCGATTGGACATTTCAGTTCCGGTGGCATCCGTCATTGCATATTCGGGCGGACCAAGCTCGCACATGAATATGCAGTCGCCAGCATCATGGCGCGCGCGCCAGCTTTCCAACCCGTCACGCCACCATCCCTTAAACAGCTCTACCCATTTTGCATGTTGCGGAAAATCCAGCTGTAACTGGATTTGTTGCCGGCTGGCCACGCGCCCCTGAAAACTGTCTGACCGGTCAATGATCCGCGCGATTAGTCCGGCGTCGCGCGCATCAAGTGGCAGTTTGAATTCGCGATCGACGACAAAATGCGACAGGTCGGCGCAAAGCCGCATTTCAGGCACAGCATCGATCAGGCACAGTGTGGCATAAAGGTCGTTGGTGATGCAGTTGCGGTGTGTTTCGAACTGGATTGGCATGCCGACTTCATCCGCCATGTCGATCCAGCGGCGGATTACCGGGATCATTCCGTCAACCGACAGTGGCATCACCTGGCCAATCACATCCACAAATGGCGCGCCGAAATCCTGTGCCATGACAAGTGTTTCGCGCAGTGATTCAACTGTTCTGGGAAAGGCGACAATTAAGGGTGTCAGCCCATTCCTTTCCATATGCGGGCGAACCGCGCGGGCTTGCGCCACGTCACCTGCACCAAGGTCGATGGCCATGCCGTCATAGCCCGCCACCGCCACTTTCTCGCAGATGGCGTCGTATGGCAGGATATCGCCGCTGGCATCGTGTGGCATCATCGACCACAGCGATGTATAGGTTTTTAACTGCCGTGTTCCCATGCCGGATCAGGCTTCCAGATGTATCTGCCGCCCGTCTTTCAGCGGGACAATCCAGACCTCGTCCATCGGCCACTGGCTTTCATCCTTTTGGGCCAGCCGGCGAATCACCTCAATCTGGAATTCGATCCATCCCATGCGGTGGACGGGGCCCGCCGCATTCTCGATTTTGTCATTCAGTTTGCGCAACTGCCAGAATGGCACCGACGGGTAGCTGTGGTGCGCCGTGTGGTAAGGCATCTGCCAGCACAGCCAGCGCATCAGCGCGTTGGTGCGTGTTGATCGGGTATTCTGCAGGATATCACTGGCATGCGGCAGCCCCAGATGCTCGATAGTGTTTTGCATCTGATGTACAGGTTTGGTCAGCACCATCGGTATGAGCCAGAATGTCAGCGGTGCCCAGCTCTGAAAATAGACGGATGCCACGCCGATGGCCGCATAGCCCAGCAGATGCAGGCGGGATTCGCGAATAATGCCTGCCTCGTGAACGCTGCCGATATAGGGTTCGACAATGATCCCGCGGGCACGTCTGACCAGTCCGGTCACCCTGTTCCACCAATAGGTTATGCCGATGAAATACAGCAGATAGCTTGTCAATGTGTAGGGTGCGCGCGTCAGCTCGCCATCACGCTCCCAATTGGCCGTCCAGCGGTGATGGGCGAAATGCATAACCTGATCATAGTCGCGCGGGAACAGCATCAGAAACCCGATGANGCGTCCAAAAAAACTGTTCAGCCCTTTGGTCCGGAACACAGTCCAGTGCGACAGTTCATGCTGGCCGGCATAAAGGAAATTGATGGTCACCCCCAGCGCCAGACCCGTTGCCAGAACATACCATGTGCCCATCGCCAGATAATGCAGATANCCGCACAGGGCGATGGCACCAAAATGGCTGCCAAGCTGTGCCCATCCGGCAAGATCTGATTTTGTATTCAGTGNCTTCAGCTCGGCTATNGACAGCAATTTGCGTGTTGAAAAATTCTCATCCACGGCCTTTTCCCACCTGTATCAACCCAACTGTTTCATCGGGTTATATGACCATCAGAAGGGAAAAGGTTCAACCGTTGCGTCACGCACCGCCCCGTCCGGTGTATGGACATAAAGTCGCGTGCCGAAATCCCAATGTGATTTTTCGACCATCGACATGCCGACATTGCAGCCAAGGCGCGGCGAATAAATCCCGGATGTGATCTGTCCGACAACCTGGCCATCGTCACATGTCACCGGAAAGGGCTTGCCGCACGGTGGTGTCGGTCCACCACCGAATTTCAACCCGCGCAATAGGCGCTGCGGACCCCGTTCAGCCAGTTTGCGCAAGGCGGCCTTACCGATATAATCGACATCATCTCCCAGATGGCAGAGCGGCCCNAACCCGCATTCAAGCGGGTTGTTGTCACGGGTGAATTCATTGCCATAGGACATCAGGCCGCCTTCGATNCGCTCGATCANNTTGGGGCATCCGGGGCGAATGTCATAGTCGGTACCTGCGTCCCAGATNAGGTCCCAGAGCGCGCTGCCCAGCGCACCNTCCTGAAGGTAGATTTCAAAGCCGCCCTGTTTGCTATAGCCGGAACGTGCAATAAGTTGACGGGTGCCGAGAACATCAAAGATGCCAAAGCGAAAATGACCCAGTGCGGCAATATCTGGGCCAAACAGCGATGTCATCACGGCCTCGGCTTTCGGGCCCTGGATGGCAAGTGGCGACACATCCGGTTCCTCCACTGCAACATTCAGCCCATGGCCGACGGCAATGCCGTTCGCCCATAGCAGAATGTCGCTGTCGGCGATCGACAACCAGAAGCTGTCCTCACCCAGCTTCAGCAGGACAGGATCGTTCAGCATGCCGGCGTTCTGGTCGATGAGCGGCACATAGAGGCACTGGCCGGTGACGGCGGCACTGATATCGCGCGGTGTCATCATCTGCACGAGGCGGGCGGCATCTTGGCCGGTGATCTGCACTTGGCGCTGCACGGCGACATCCCAAATCTGCACATTGCTGCGCAAGTGGAAATAGTCATCCTCGACATCGGGCTGAAAGGCCTTTGGCAAAAGCATGTGATTGACCACGCTGAAACCGCGTACCCCATGCGCCTCGACGCGGTCAGTATAGGGCGTACGCCTGATCCGGCGTGACATGTTAAGCCCGGCCTGTGCCATGTTTCGGTCCTTCCTGTCCTGGGCGTTCATGTCGCCGATCTAGCCTGACCACCAGGTTGAATAGCTGTTTGGTGACATGATNACAGGCATATGGTACCGGGCCGCCGGATCNGGCATGTCGAACCGCATGACAATCTCGCGNTTGATGATCATGCTGGCAGTCTGGGACTGGCGCTTGGCGAAATAGGCACCGCTTGCAATGACCAGCTCATATTGCGTGCCNTCAGGGTCGGCNGTGCTGTCAACGTCGATCTGCAGGCGACCATCACTGCCACTGAGGCATTCCTGCAGAAGTTNGCGAGTGCCGTCGGCGTCAATCCGCAGCAGGCTGGCNGCGACATTGCCGGCATGTGTGCCATCAATGCCATTCAGAAAATGCGATGTAATGATGGCCATGCCGGATCTTTCCTGTCTGCCTCATTTTGTATTATGTGTCCGGGNCGGTGCCCGAAAGCGCAGTTATTCGATCGACGCCTTGTCACGCTTTGATGTTGTGGCAAGCACAATNGGGCTGATGACGCCTTTCACCTTGACGTTGACACAGGCAGTCTTGCCGCTGGCCATNGCTCTTTGCACTGCTGGCACGATGTCTTCGCGGCGGGTGACAAGCTCGCCATGCCCGCCCAGCCCCTCAAACATCGTATGAAAAGGAATGTCGCGGAAATCTGTGGCGAAATGCGTGCCGGATTCAAACAAACGTTCCTGTTGCTGTGAAATACAGTCCAGTCCGCCATTATTGTCGATAACGACGGTGATCGGTCGCTGTTCTTGAAAGGCAGCTTCGATCGACAGACCACCCGACAGAAAGGCGCCATCGCCGCTGATCAGCACGACATTGCGGTCGGGGTGAACATTCTTTGCGGAGATCGCAAAGGACACGCCGACACCCAGCATGCTGAAGGTGCCCGGATGCAGGATGCCGCCCAGCTTGCGCCCCTGATGCCCGGCAAGATTCACAGCGATTTCCGACCAGAAATGTGTGTTGCCACCGTCAATCACAAGCCAGTCGCCATCGGCCATGGCCGTCTGCACATCCAGNGCCAGCTGCATCGGATGGATGCGCCCGCCAAATGCATCGTCAGCGGCCTCGGCCTCGACATCGGCAATCATTTTGGCAACCCACTCGGCGCGGCGGCGGCGATTCAACGCGANCCAGCCTTTGTCCGTCGAGATGTCGCCACGCGCGCCTGCATCGATGACGGCCTGCAAAAACGCGCCCGGATCAGAGAGTAATGTCATATCAGCAGCGCGGTTGAAATCGACCTCCTCATGCGACCCGTTTATACAGCACAGGGTGGTTGTTGCCGGGAACAGGGGCGGATTGCCAAAATTCATCTGGTTGTCCAGCCGCCCCCCGATCATCAGCACAAGATCGGCTTCGTTAAAGGCATCGGCCGACGGATGATACTGATGGACATCTGCAAGACCCATATAAGCCTCGCAATCCTCACCAAGCAGCTTCTGATGATAGGGAATATTGAAAATCGGGATATGAAGGCGGCGACCTGCTTCCTCCAGCAGGGCCTCTGCACCGGACCACCATACCCCGTGCCCGCCAATTAGCACCGGCCGTTTGGCGGCAGCCAGCCGCGCCAGAACCGCTTTCAGCTTTTCCGGCTCTGGCCAGGCGCGTGCGGGCGCCTGCGCGGCTATTGCGAAGGGTCGTTCCTGACTGCCGACATCTTCGTCAAAGGAAGAAAACATGATATCGACGGGCAGGCTGAGATGCACCGCCCCCGGATAGCCATTGATCGCCATCTTGTAGGCGCGGTCGACAAATTCGTTGATCCGCTCGCCATCGGTTATGCTGACCGAATATTTTGTCAGCGGCGCGGCAATTGCGACGTCGTCGATTTCCTTGAAACCGCCAGCCCCCTGACGTTTCAGCGTGCTGGAGCCGGTAACAAAAATGACTGGCGACCGTTCGCCCCAGGCCTCCATCATCGCTGGCACCGCATTGGCAAAACCCTCGGGACCTACAAGACACACCGCCGGTTTGCGGGTGATTCGTGTATGGCCGTCAGCGAGATGGCCGGCAATCTGCTCATGCGGGCAGTTGATCACCTTCATCTGCGCTTCCATAAAGCCTTCTAGCGCCGGATTGCAGAACCCGCCGGCAAGGGTGAATACATGCTCGACGCCCTTTTGCTGAAGCGCCCGCGCAAGTAAGGCACCGCCTCGAATCCGCCTTGTGGTCGTCATTTCGTCAGCCATTTGCCCGTCACCCTTTCATACATTCCGTCCTGCAGGCGTTCGGTTAATGCCCGTGTGCGCCGGCAAGGCAGTTTGCGTCGATGTCATTCATTCTTGTCTTGCCTGTCAGGCCGATCACCGACGAGGCCTCACGGGCAAAGCTGTCGATGATATCCGACAAGCCGTCAGCACCGTTTGCACCAAGCCCATACATGGCACTGCGCCCTATCATGACAAAATCAGCACCCGAGGCAATCGCCTTGATGACATGCTCGCCGGAACGCACGCCGCCATCAACAATGAGTGGCATGTCATCTCCGATAGCGGCACGTATGGGTGCCACCGAATCGATAGATGGCGGGGCTGCATTCAGTTGGCGAGCACCATGATTTGACACATAGATGGCATCCGCACCGGCCGCCTTGATCCGGCGGGCATCTTCAGGGGCCTGCACGCCCTTCACAACCAGCTTGTGCGGCCAGCGATCGCGCAACCGGTGCAGAAAGTCCCAGTCGGCGCGCGCGCGGCTTGACCCGCGCACAAAGCTGGCTCCCTGGCTCGAAGTGGCGTAATTCATCGGTTTTGGCGTGCCATGTGACAAGCTATGCGCAAGGGTGCCAAGCGACCAGCGCGGATGGCGGGCAAGATCGAGCAGCTGGCGCGGGCCCCATGTCATCGGAAAGCCAAAGCCGTTGCGCAGATCGCGGATGCGGAAGGACGAGATCGGCACATCGACGGTCAGCACAAGGACGCTATAGCCGCTGGTCTCGGCACGGCCGACCAGTTCGTCAACAAACGCCACGGCCGGGTCAGCATAGAGCTGAAACCACGCATAGCCTTCGGATTGCTCAATCACCGATTCGAGCGTGGCCGAGGATGCTGTCGATACGCCAAGCGGAATGCGCCGCCGCGCTGCTTCGCGTGCCAGTATCTGGTCGGCACCAGGGGTCGCAATGGCACACATGCCCATCGGCGCAATACCAAAGGGAAGGCCGGTATCCATGCCAAGGATGTGGCTGGACAGGTCACGCTCGGCCACATTTGTAAGCACGCGCGGCATAAGATCGATCTTGTCAAACGCCTCGATATTACGCGTACACAGCCTTTCGTCCCCGGATCCGCCCTCAATGTAATCGAACATCATGCGGGGCAGGCGCAACCGCGACAGCCGTCTTGCTTCTTCAACTGTGTAGAGTGTGGATGGCACCATAATCCCTTTTCATGGCTCAGGTTGCGTTAAAATAACAAGATCATCAGTGCGGCGACAAAGGGCTAGGAAAAAAATCTCATTTCACGTTATGGTAACGAATAAAGAACATTCTGTACCAGTTGTTCTAAAAAAGATCGCTCAGGAAATCTCAAATCCTGATCAAGAAAAGGGGAAGGTAACATGGAAGATAAATACATTGAGCAGCAGCAGGCAAAGCTGACGGCCGGTTCGATCAACCGCCGCCAGTTCATGACTGCGGTTCTTGCAACCGGCGTGACTGTGCCGACAGCTCTGGGTCTTGCAACACAGGCGATGGCTGCCACACCGAAAAAGGGCGGAACATTCCGTTATGGCGTCGGCCACGGTTCGACGACTGACACGCTCGACTCGGGCACATCCGAAAACCACTTCACACTCGTTAACACCTACAATATCGCAAACCACCTGACGCATATCGACAGCGACGGCAAGCTCAAGGGTGATCTTGCCGAAAGCTATGAATCAGCTGATGCCCAGACCTGGGTCTTCAATCTGCGAAAGGGTGTCGAGTTCCACAACGGCAAGACAATGACAGCCGATGACGTGCTGGCAACTTTCGAGCATCACGGTGGCGAGAATTCGAAATCTGCTGCAAAGGGCCTGCTAACAGCCGTCAAGTCGGTCAAAGCGGATGGTCCAAACACAGTTGTGTTCGAACTGGAAACACCGAATGCCGACTTCCCGTTCATCGTCAGCGACTATCACATCTCGATCCGTCCCGAGGGCGACATGACATCAGGTGTGGGCACCGGCCCATATGTTGTCGAGGATTTTGAGCCGGGTGTGCATTCCAAGCTGAATCGCAACCCGAACTACTTCAAGTCGGACAGGGCGCATTTTGACCGGATTGAGATGACATCAATCATCGATACCACAGCGCGTCAGAACGCCATCATGAATGGCGATGTCGACCTTGCAGACAAGGTGGATCTGAAAACGGTTGCGCTGCTTGGGCGCTCGCCAAATCTGGAAATTGACGAGACAACGGGAACCGGTCACTACACCTTCCCGATGCGCCTCGACGTGGCGCCGTTCGACAATTACGACCTGCGGATGGCATTGAAGCTGTCAGTCAAGCGCCAGGAGCTTGTCGACAAGATCCTGCTTGGTCATGGTGCGCTCGGGAATGACCATCCGATCTCGACAGCCAACCAGTTCCATGCCGGTGGCCTTGCGCAGCGCGAGTTTGATCCGGACAAGGCAGCCTTCCACTACAAGAAGTCCGGCCATTCCGGCACCATCCAGCTGTCTGCTGCCGATGCTGCCTTTGCTGGTGCTGTAGACGCAGCCCAGCTGATTGCGGCCTCTGCCGCCCAGGCGGGCATCAATATCGAGGTGGTCCGTGAGCCAAATGACGGCTACTGGTCAAACGTCTGGAACAAGAAGGGCTGGTCTGCCTGTTACTGGGGTGGTCGTCCGACCGAAGACTGGATGTTCTCGGCCGCCTACACAGCCGACACCGAGTGGAACGATACCGCATGGAAGACAACCGATGCAGCGGTCAAGTTCAACAAGCTTGTCGTAGAGGCCCGCGCCGAGCTCGACCAGAACCGTCGTCGCGATATCTATGCCGAGTGCCAGACGCTAATCCATGACGATGGTGGCTGCCTGCTGCCGATGTTCTTCAACTACGTCTGGGCACGTGGCAAGAATGTCATGCATGGTGACATGGCTGCCAACTGGGACACCGACGGCGCCAAGTGTGGCGAGCGCTGGTGGTTCGCATAGGCTATTGCCAAAATATGACTCAGGCGGCCAAACCGCCTGAGTCATCCTGATTGAACTGTCCTACATTAATGTGCGCCTCGCCAAGAAGGCGCATTGCAGCGAAAGGGAATTGGTCAGTTGCATCCGGTTCTGATGACGGTATTGCAGCGGCTTGGCCTCGGTCTGGCCACTCTGTTGGCCGTTTCAATCATCATCTTCATTTCCATCGAGATGCTGCCCGGTGATTTTGGGCAGGTTGTTCTCGGCCAGGCGGCTACCGAAGATACCGTAGCGGCCTTTCGGCGCGAGCTTGGCCTCGACAAGCCAGGTTACATTCGTTACTTCGACTGGATTGCCGGTGTCGTGCAGGGCGATCTTGGCACCTCCTTCTCGGGGCGTGCCGCCAGTGGCCAGGACAGATCGCGCGAGGTGGCCGAGCTGATTGGCCCGCGGCTGCAAAACACGCTGTTCCTCGCTGGTGTCACNGCGCTGATATCGGTGCCGCTTGCCCTGATCCTTGGCATCAGTGCCGCGCTCTACCGTAACTCGGTCTATGACCGNACGATCAATGCGGCCACGCTGACGACGATTTCGTTCCCTGAATTTTTTGTCGCCTATATCCTGATTCTGCTGTTGTCATCGCTTGGCCAATGGCTGCCCTCGCTGGCGAATGTTGACGCCAATACAGCTTTTGGCGAACGCCTCTACCGGATTGCGCTGCCGGCGCTGACGCTTACGCTGGTCATCATTGCGCATATGATGCGGATGACGCGCGCTGCCATCATCAATCTGCTGGCCAGCCCCTATATCCAGATGGCACGTCTTTCGGGCGCGTCACGTACCGAAGTGATCATCAAGCATGCGCTGCCCAATGCGTGGGCGCCGATCGCTACCGTTATCGCCTTCAATCTTGCTTATCTTGTGGTCGGGGTTGTGGTGGTCGAGGTGGTGTTTGTCTATCCCGGCATCGGCCAGCTGATGGTTGACGCGGTGACAACGCGCGATATCCCTGTGGTGCAGGGCTGCGCTCTGATTTTTGCCGTGACCTACATTCTTCTTAATCTGATCGCCGATATTATCGGCATCGTCACCAACCCGCGACTGCTGCACCCCAAATGAGCAAAAACATCGAAACATATTCGGCCGCAGCCGAAAGCGGCAATGTATATAAGCGACGCAGCCGCTGGGACCGGTTCAGACTGGCCGCGCGCAAATCGCCCTATACGGCCCGCTTTGGTGTCATCGTCATCTGCATCTATGTGCTGGTGGCCCTGTTTGCGCCGCTTCTGGCCCCTTATGGCGAGGCGGAAGTGTTCCCGTCCCCTTATGAGCCATGGAGCGCCACTTATATTTTTGGCACTGACCAGATTGGCCGAGACATTTTCTCGCGGATGATATATGGCGCGCGCAATACTGTCGGTATCGCTGTGGCGACAACGCTTCTGTCCTTCCTGATTGGCGGCAGTCTCGGCCTCGCAGCGGCGATTGACCGGCGCTGGATTGACCAGGCGCTCAGCCGGTCTGTCGACGTTCTGATGGCCATTCCAAGCCTGATCTTCGCCCTTGTTTTGCTGTCTATCTTTGGATCAACGGTGGTCAACCTGATCATCATCATCGCGGTTCTTGACGCTACCCGCGTTTTCCGCCTGACACGTTCGGTGGCGGTGAATGTCGTGGTGATGGATTATGTCGAGGCAGCAAAACTNCGNGGCGAGGGGCTCGGATGGGTGATGCGGCGCGAAATCCTGCCNAATATCATGCCACCACTGATNGCCGAGTTTGGCCTGCGATTCTGCTTTGTCTTTCTGACCATCGCAGCACTTTCCTTCCTTGGCGTGGGTATCCAGCCGCCGACTGCCGACTGGGGCTCGATGGTGCGTGAAAACGCCAATCTGATCCAGTTCGCGCAGTATGACCTTCGCGCCGGGCTGACCCCGCTTTTGCCGGCAGCTGCTATTGCCCTGCTGACGGTGGCGGTCAATTTTGTTGTTGATTGGTTCCTCCACAAGACAAGCGGACTTCGTGATGAGCAGTAAGACAAAAAAGGGCGATGTTCTTCTGGATATCAAAGGCCTCCATATCGAAGGGTTTTCCGACGAGAAATGGCATGAGATTATCAAGGGCATTGATCTGACACTGCATCGCGGCGAAGTGATGGGGCTGATCGGTGAATCGGGTGCCGGCAAATCCACTTTGGGTCTTGCCGCCATGGGTTATACCCAGCCCGGCTGCCGGATCACGGGCGGAACGATTACCTTTGACGGTGAGGATCTGACGAACCTCAGTGATGCGGAGATGCGACGCTACTGGGGCAACAAGATGACCTATGTCGCTCAATCGGCGGCGGCCTCCTTCAATCCGGCGCACCGGCTGATTGAGCAGACGACCAGTTCGACCATCCGTTTCGGGATCAAGGACCGTGCTGAAGCCTATAAGGATGCCCATCAGCTATATGCAGCGCTGAATCTGCCGGANCCTGACAGGATTGGCGATCGCTATCCGCATCAGGTATCGGGCGGGCAGTTGCAGCGCGTGATGACCGCCATGGCGATGTCACCGCGCCCGGATCTGATCATTTTTGACGAGCCGACAACAGCGCTGGATGTGACAACACAGGTCGAGGTGCTGTCCTCGATGCGTGCCATTGTCGAGGAATTCAACACCGCCGCAATTTATATCACCCACGATCTGGCGGTCGTGGCGCAGATGGCAGATGTGATCAAGGTGCTTCGTTACGGTGAAGAGGTCGAAGAGGCCGATACGCGTAAGATGCTGAAATCGCCTAAAGAGGCTTATACCAAATCGCTCTGGTCGGTGCGTGCGCTGCAGAAGGAAACCCAGAAACCGTCAGAGGCGATTATG
>NYYG01000051.1 GCA_002686685.1 SAR116 cluster bacterium
CTGCATTTCGGGCCATCAACCAGCCAGAATACCTATGTGCTGGCGCATGCGTTCGCTGAAACATTGTCCCCAGGTGATGTTGTCATTGTCACCGATCAGGATCATGAGGCGAACAGCGGCGCCTGGCGGCGGTTGGAAGCGCGCGGCATGCAGATCCGTGAATGGCACATCAACCGTGAGACTGGCCAGCTGGAGACCGAGACATTGGCCGGCTTGCTCGACGAGTCGGTAAAGCTTGTCTGTTTTCCGCATTGCTCGAATATCATCGGACAGGAAAACCCGGTCGCCGATATTGTGAAGATGGCGCACGCCGTCGGCGCGGTCACCTGTGTTGACGGCGTCAGCATGGCACCACACGGCTTTGTTGATGTTGGTACGCTGGGGGCCGATATCTACATGTTTTCCAGTTACAAGACCTATGGCCCGCATCAGGGGATCATGGTGGTGCGCCGTGCCCTTACCGACCGGCTGGCCAATCAGGCGCATTTCTTCAATGCCGGCTACCGGACCAAGCGGTTGACCCCGGCCGGGCCCGACCATGCGCAGATTGCGGCCTGCGCCGGCATGGCAGATTATGTCGACGCACTTTATGACCATCATTTTGACGAGGCGGCCAGCCCGGCAGCCCGCACGGCCGCTGTCACCGCGATGAAACGCGCCCACGAAATCCAGACGCTGGCCCCGTTGCTGGATTTTCTGGCAGACCGTGATGATGTGCGCATCCTTGGCAATGCCGGCATTGGTAATGATGCCAGACGTGTGCCGACAGTGGCGCTGGATACCAGAAAGCCGGCGGAAGGTGTGGCCGATGCGCTGGCAACACATGGTATCATGGCGGGTGCGGGCGATTTCTACGCCCTGCGCACGATCGGTGCGATGGGATGTAACAAGGATGCCGGTGTTCTGCGGCTAAGCTTTGTGCATTACACAACGGACGCCGAAGTTGCCAAATTGATGACCGCACTGGATGCCACCTTGTAGGGCCTGTCCCTGCCGTCAAGAAACATCTGGCACAAGAAGATTGGACACCATATCCTGCTGCCCTTTCGTGACGGCATTACCCCCACCATCCCCACGCCTGTTTCGCGCTGTCAGACGGGCACGACCCCATCAACCGGGCAAGGAAAGACAAGACGTGACCATCGATTTCGACGCCATCATCGACCGCCGCAACACCCACTCCACCAAATGGGATGACCTTGAAGCACGGTGCGGGGTTTCCCATCCCGATCCGATCCCGCTCTGGGTGGCAGATATGGATTTTCGCGCCCCGCAGTCAGTGATCGACACGGTGCGTGATGCGGCAGAGCATGGTGTGTTCGGATATTATGGCGCGGGCGAGAGTTTTCAGGAGGCGCAAGCCGGCTGGATGAAACGCCGTCATGGTTGGGACATAGAGGCCGACTGGGGTCTTGTTTCACACGGACTGCTGAACGGCATCGGAATTTTGCTGCAGGCCTTGTCTGACCCCGGTGACGGGGTGATCGTATTCTCGCCGGTCTATTACCAGTTCATGGAAATGATCCGGAAAAACAACCGGCGGCTGGTCGCATCAGAGCTGGTGATCGAGGATAACCGCTATCATATGGACCTCGACGCCCTGCAAAAGCAATTGAAGGGCGATGAGAAAATCATGCTGCTATGTTCGCCACACAACCCGGGCGGGCGTATCTGGACAGCGGATGAATTGCGCGACCTTGCCGGTTTTTGCGAGCGCAACGATATCATCATCTGCAGTGATGAAATTCATCATGATCTGATCCTGCCGGGCCATAAACATCATCTGATGGCGAAGGCAGCTCCCCAGATTGCGGGCCGGCTGATTACGCTTGTGGCAACCAGCAAGACATTTAACATCGCCGGCATCGAGACGGGCAGCATGCTGATTTCAGATCGCGCTTTGCGGTCGCGGATCATGCCTGTCTACAAGGCGGCATCGATATCACCCAACCGGTTTGGCATGACCATGGCCGAAGCGGCCTATCGCGGCGGTGATGAATGGCTCGATGCGCTGATGGTCTATCTTGACCGCAATCGCCGCCGGTTGAATGACGCCATTGCCGCAATCCCCGGCATGTCGGTGATGGACCTTGAAGCCACCTATCTCGGCTGGGTCGATTTCTCCGGCACCGGCATGACAGCGGACGAGGTGCTGGCCCGGTGTCACGACAAGGGCCTTGCACCGAGCGTCGGTGGCACTTTTGGTGCCGGCGGCGAACATTGTCTGCGGCTGAATATCGCCTGCCGGCATGCCATGCTGGATGACGCGATGGATCGCCTGACCGACGCCTTTTCAGACCTGCAGTAACGGCAACATCATGATGGCGGCGCCTTTTCGGCGCGCGCGATCCCCCTTAGGCGATCTTTGTCAGGCGATCTTTACGGTGAAGTCGGCGATACCATCAATGCCGCCAGTCAGCACGTCGCCGCGCTGTACCGCACCGACGCCGGCGGGTGTGCCCATATAGATCACATCGCCCTGCTGCAGCGTGTACATGGTCGACAAATCGGCGATAATTTCGGGCACAGACCAGACCATCTGCGACAGGTCGGCATCCTGTTTTGTCTCGCCATTCTGCTCGAGATGGATGCGTCCGCTTGCCAGTGTCGGTACATCGGCCATCAGGCGCAGTGGCGTGATCACNGCGGATTGCTCGACATCCTTTGAGGTATCCCAGGGGCGGCGGGTTTCCTTGGCCTTGTTCTGCATGTCACGGCGCGTCATATCGATGCCGGCCGCCGCGCCAAAGATGTGCGACAGCGCATCTGCCTCGGCGATGTTGGTGCCGCCACTGTTCAGCGCAAAGACCAGTTCCATCTCGTAATGGTAGTTATCTGTACGCGGTGCATAGGCGATATCGCCCTCGGCCATGATCAGTGTGGTCGGGCTTTTGGTGAAATAGAAAGGGGCCTCGCGGTCGACAACCGCACCCATTTCGGCAGCATGCGCCTCNTAATTACGGCCAACGCAGAAAATCCGGTTTACCGGGTACAGCTTGTCTGATCCGAAGACAGGGATGGTTGACGGGGCTGTCGGTTCAAAAAGATAGGCGCTCATCGGGATGTCCTCTGCTGCAAAAACCCTTGGTAAAACTGCCCAACACTAGCCGAGGCAGACGGTTCAGGCAATGCCGGCATGACCTTGTTTCCATGCGCCTTCNGGGATGATTGACGCATGGTGGATGGCTCTGGCACCTATGGGGTGCGGAGGTGCCACAGACAGATGCTTTCATTTCTTTTTCGCGAACACAGCCAGCGAACAGCCTCGATCATGGTTTTTGTGGCCTCGTCTTTCTGGGGTCTTCTATGGGTGCCCATGCGGATGACCGAATCCATGGGTGTTNCCCCGCTCTGGGTGCAGTTCTGGTTCACCAGCGTTCCGGCGCTGCTGCTGGCGTTTGTATGTGCGCGGGCCACACTGCGCGAGCGTGCCTATTGGGGGATCTATATCGCTGCCGGCATGTGTATCGGCATGGGCTTTACGCTGTACGCGCTGGGATTGTTGCTGGCATCGGTCAGCAAGACAACGGCGCTGTTCTATCTGACGCCGATCTGGTCTGCCATCATCGCCAAATTCGTTCTGGGTGAACAGGCAGGCATGCGCCGGTGGACCGCCATTGGATTGGCTGTCATTGGCTGTTGCCTTGTCATGCAGATCAGTCCCTTCGCGATTGCATTTGAGACGCGTGACCTGCTGGGGCTGATGTCAGGTGTGTTCTGGGCCATCGGCACGGTGGTGATGCGCGGGTACCCGCAGATTGATTTCCGGAACGCCACCTTCATGCAATATCTTTGCGGCGGGGTGATTGCCGGTGTGGCCATCCTTGTTCTGGGGCCGGATACACCGCAGCCGCTGGCAAGTGGCAAGGCGATGCTGATGGGGCTGATTTTTGGCGGCATGGTCTTTCTGCCATCGGTTCTTCTGACCCTTCGCGTCATGCAGTATCTGTCCCCCGCGCTGGTCGGAATTCTGATGCTGTCAGAGGTTCTGGTCGCGGTGATATCGGCAATGATCTTTCTGGGTGAGACACTCAGCATCGAGCAGGGAATTGGCATTGTTGTCATTCTTGTCGCCGGGTTCGTCGTCGCCACCAGCAAGGAGACGCACCCGCAGGAATCATCGACGATCAGCTGATATGGGGCTGTTTGCACCCGCATGACGGCTTTGCTAGCTTTTTATTATGATCATGCTGACTGGGGTATTCTGATTTGGCTATCTCGCCGTTGCTGACGGGGCATCCGGTGTCCCTTGCCGTTCTGGATTACGGCCTTTTCAAAGTGCATAGCAATGGCCGCATCATCGGCATTTGCGGCTATCTGATTGGAACGAGCGCAGATGAATATGTGCTGATTGACAGCGGGTTTCCACGCAAATATGCGCATGATTTTGCGGCTGCCAGCACTGAAGACCGCCTTTATGAATTTGGCGAGGTGCTGGTTTGCGGGCCGGATAATCTGCCCGAAGCCCAGCTTGCCCGCTGCGGTGTTGATCCCGATGCGATTGATCTGGTGATCCAGACCCATACACATATTGACCATATTGGCGGCATTGNTGATTTCACACAGGCGCCAATGCTGATTGCAGCGGCTGAACGCGCCTTGCCGCGCCCGCTTTACTGGGGTGGCGTGCAACCCCTTGAATGGCCGGACAGGCAGTATGTCATTCTGGATGAGGATTGTGACATCGGCCCTGGTTTCNGTGTCATGCTGGCGCCGGGTCATGCGCCGGGGCAATTGGCGATGATGCTGAAACTGCCACANACCGGTGCAGTCCTCCTGACCAGCGACGCGATATCCAGACCGGCAGAAATTGACGAGAAATTTGCCGGGTCAATGGATGAAGCGGCGGCCTGCGACAGTGCGGCCCGGCTGATGCAGCGCGCGGCCGCGGAAGATGCCTTTATAATTTANGGCCATGACCCGCAGCAATGGGACNGGCTGCGCAAGGCGCCGCTGATNTATGACTGATGCGGNGATCGCTGCTGCNGCGCTATTCTGCGTNACGCTCAGCGCACATCNCGCCCCTGATTCAGGATAATCACATTTCCGGATGAAACATCACCGCCGGCACCGGCCAGAAAGCCGACCCAGCTGGCGATCTGTTCGGGTTGCATGGCACATCCATGCGGCATGGCGGCGATGGCCTTGGCCAGCGTTTCCTCGGATAACACGCCAAATAACGGGGTTTCTGTCATTGCCGGTGCCAGGGAATTCACGGCAATTTNCTGGTCGGCATAGCGACGGGCCAGATCCTTGGTCAAATTATCCATCGCCGCCTTGCTGGCGCGGTAATGCGGCGGGNCGAACACATCGAAATTATAGGCACCATTGGATGAGATATTGATGATCTTGCGCACCCCGTCACGATTCAGCATCAGCGGGATTGCCGCCTGACAGCAATAGAAACAGCTGTCAAAATTGATGGCCATCTGCGCCTTGAATTCGGCCGCAGGAATATCGGGAAAGTCGGACATGAAGCAGGTGCCGGCATTATTGACCAGCACATCCAGACCACCATGGACCGCCTTGATGCGGGCGAACAAACTGGCGACGGCGGCGTCATCGGCAAGATCAGCCGTTTCAGCACTGAACGCAGGGTGGGGGTCCATTTTGTCGTTGCCCCAGTTGATATCAGCGCCAATCACGTGAAAGCCATCTGCCAGCAACTGCGCGCAGATTGCCCTGCCCATGCCGCCGGCCGCGCCGGTTACCATGGCGATTTTTCTCATCACTGCCTCCCCTTTCTGCCGGATAGCGGCTAGGCTCTGGCCTATATCATGCACGCACCCGCCCTANAGACGCGGTGCGGCGTCCATTGCCAGTAAAGAGCATGCAGATGGAAAAGGTCAGGATACAGTCATTTTTTGAGAATCTGCTGAAATCTGTCGAGGCCGAGCCGGAATCCTTTCTGGGTTTCAGTCAGGCGGAATCCCCGACACTGGGCGCGTTTCTGGATGAACTCGATCCGCAGATGCCGCTTGACTGGAACGGGGTGTCATTCCAGGGGCTGCCAGCGTTGCGCGGGCATGTCATCGCACAGGCCGGGCTGGACGGTGTCTGTTCGGCTGATGATGTGCTGATTACAGCCGGCGCGGCGGAAGCCAATTATCTGGCATTGCGCCAGCTGCTGGAGCCNGGAGACGAGATCATTGTNGAGCGGCCGGGCTGGCCGCAGGCAGAGGTGCTTGCGCAGTCCAACGGCGCGGTCATCCGTGCCTGGGATCGTGACGAGGCGGCGGGCTGGGCGCTGTCTCTGGAAGCGCTGGAGGCGCTGATATCACCACGGACCCGCATGCTGTTTCTGACCAACCCAAACAACCCGACCGGCCAGCTGTTTGATGCCGATATGTTGCAGCAGATTGTGGCCATTGCCGCGCGGGCAGGGGCGTGGGTGCTGATGGATGAAGTCTATGCCGGTCTGGAATGGGACCATCCGCGCATGCCGGCCATTGCCGGGCTCTATGATCGCGGAATTTCGACAGGCAGTGTGTCAAAGGCGTTTGGCATGCAGGGGCTGCGCCTCGGCTGGATGATCTGCCGTGATGCCGCGCTGATCCAGGATGCGCTGGTGCTGCGCGAATACAGCTCGCAGATCAGCAATCATCTTGGCGAGGCCATTGCCGAGATTGCACTGCGTCCACAGCGGCGGGACGCGATGCTTGCCCGNATTCGGGCTGACAGTGCTGCCAATCTTCAGATGCTGGGCGATTTTATCGAAACCCATCCGAAACTGTCATGGCACGCGCCGCAGGGCGGGCTCATCGGGCTGGTGCGGTTGCAAGGCGGCGCAGCACTGACGGGCGACGCGCTGGCGGCGCGTGCCTTACAGCCACCATGGCGCACGTTTTTGATCTCTGGCAGCCATTACGGCGCGCCGCACCATATCCGCCTTGGCGTTGGCGGCGGGCGCGCAGCCAATCTGCAGGCCGGGCTTGGCCGCCTTGCAGACGTGCTGGACGCGTTCGATTAATATGGCCCGCTAGAGCGGAAAGCGTGAGAANACCCGNCGCGCATTATCCTCGAACACCATCTGGCGCTGGGNATCANTCAGGTTNGGCGTCGNATCAATATAGCGTTTCGTATCGTCATAATAATGTCCNCTGCGCGGGTCGACGCCGCGCACCGCCCCGATCATTTCCGAGGCGAACAGGATGTTCTCTACCGGGATGACCTTGGTCAGCATGTCAATGCCGTCCTGATGATAGACGCAGGTGTCGAAGAAGATATTGCCNAGCACGCGCTCGTTCAGATCGCCCAGCCCNATATCCTGCGCCATGCCGCGAAAGCGTCCCCAGTGATAGGGCACCGCCCCGCCGCCATGCGGAATGATGAATTTNATTTGCGGGAAATCGGTAAACACATCCGACATCATGAAATGCACAAAGGCGGTCGTATCCGCCCCAAGATAATAAGAGCTGGTTGTATGCATCGCGGGATGACAGGCACCGCTGACATGGATCATCGCCGGCACATCCAGTTCGCACATGGTTTCATAAAGCGGGTACCAGTATCTGTCGCCAAGCGGCAGGTCTTTCCAATAGCCCCCTGATGGGTCGGGGTTCAGGTTGCAGCCGATGAATCCCATCTCCTCAACACAGCGGCGTAATTCGGCGACACTTGTCTCAATCGGCGTGACCGGGCTCTGCGGCAACTGGCAGACCGGTACGAAATTGTCCGGAAACAGCGAACANACCCGCCGGATCAGCTCATTGCAATGTTCGGTCCATGCCTGCGATGTGCTGGCATTGCCGACATGATGGCCCATCCAGCTNGCCCGCGGCGAAAATACGGTGACATCGGTGCCGCGTTCCTGCTGGACGCGCAGCTGGTTNGTGGCGATGCTTTCACGGATTTCGTCATCCGTGACNGNCATCACACCNNTNTCGCTGATGTGGTCGGGATTTGCCGCAACGGCCTCTTTCTGGGCGTCGCGCCATGCGCCAACGCCGGGCGGGGTAGTGGTATAGTGGCCGTGACAATCAATGATCATGGTTCTGGCTCCTGCAATGACGGTCAGCTGGAAAACTGCTTTTCAATGACATCCATGACCTGCATCGCGGGCAGGCACTGGGCGAGGCTGGAATTCGGCTCGCGTCCTTCGCGGATCGCGGCAATGAATTCGCGATCAATCAGCTCTATGCCGTTGGTGGAAACATCGACATTGCTGACGTCAATCTGCTTGTCATGGCCGTCAAACAGATCGTCATAGCGCGCGATATAGGTGTTGTTGTCGCAGATATAGCGGAAGAAGGTGCCAAGCGGCCCGTCATTGTTGAACGACAGCGACAGGGTACAGATCTTGCCGCTCGGGGTTTTCATGATGATCGACATATCCATGGCAATGCCGAGTTCGGGGTGGATGGGCCCCTGCACGGCATGCACCTCGGTGACCATTTCTCCGGTCTGATACATGAACAGNTCNATGGTNTGGCAGGCATGGTGCCACAGCAGATGGTCGGTCCAGCTGCGCGGGCTGCCATCAGCGCTGATATTCTTGCGGCGGAAGAAATAGGTCTGCACATCCATCTGCTGGATATTCAGCTCGCCCGCAGTGATCAGATTATGCACATATTGATGCGAAGGGTTGAACCGGCGCACATGGCCGGCCATGCCGACAAGACCTGTTTCCTTTTGCTTTGCCACCAGNGCCTCGGAATCGGCAAGGCTGTCTGCCATCGGGATTTCAATCAGCACATGCTTTCCGGCATCCATGGCAGCAAGCCCCTGTTCGGCATGCATGCCGGTCGGTGTTGCCAGAACCACGGCATCGATATCGGGCATGGCCAGCGCTTCGGCCAGATCGGTGCCAGCATGGGCAATACCGTATTTGTCTGCCAGCGCCTGCGTTGGCTCCATCCGGCGGCCAATGACAGATGCAACCTCGACACCATCAATCAACGCCAGCGCATCAAGATGTTTCTTTCCAAAGGCGCCGCCACCGGCAAGACAGATTTTCATTGCATCATTCTCCATTAGTCATTCGTTTGTGCATTCAGTGTGTCCAGNGCGCGCTCGACAAGGGCCATCTGTTCGGCAATCGGTGTTGCGGCATCCAGAGTGACAAGGCGTCCGACCTCACCCATTTCCTGCTCGCGGGTGATGGTGCCGGTTGTCATCATCGGTGCAATACCCAGATCGCTCAGGGTCTTGGCAACCTCGCGCATCTCTGCCGCCCGCCGAATGCCGTGTACAGCCATCCGTTCCATATTGTAGCTGGCGCGTGCGGCCCAGCTTGTGCCGCCTTCGGATGCATCCAGCGAGGCGGCAACATCATCCGCCACACCGGCGCGCACNGCAGCCCGAAAACATTCGGCGCTCAGCGCCTCCATGCCCTTGATCATAATCGATCGCAGCATCTTGATGGTTGAGGCGCGGCCGATCTCCGTCCCGACAAAGCGCGGTGCGAGACCGGCGGCCTGCAGGCGCGCACTCACCGCATCCGGATCACCGGCTGCCGCCAGCATTGGCGTTTCATGGCCGCGCGGCTGGATGGGGGCCATGATGGCAATATCAACATAGGTGGCGCCGGCGGCCTCAACCGGTTTTGCCGCAATCTGTTTGGTCGAGGGAGCGCAGCTGTTCATATCCAGCCACAGCGCCCCCGGCGCCAGATGGCGTGCGGCCAGCGCGGCGGCCTTGGCGGCCTGGTCAGCGGTTACGACGCACAGAATGATCCCGGCACCGTTAACGGCTTCGGTCGGGGTGGCGCAGGCGATCAGCCCGGCCTCTTCGATCCGCGCCTGCATCGCGGCGGCGACATCAGGGTCCGGGTCGGCCAGCTTGATGTCAAAGACGCGGGCGGCGGCATAACCGCCGGTTGCTGCCATTGTAGACCCGGCCTCGCCAAAGCCGATCAGCGCAATCTGTGACATGTTTGTCTGCATGTCTCTAGAGATAGCAAACCCGGCGGCGTGACGCTATCAGCTGTCGATAGAAATTTGACATGCGCGGATTGCAAGCTTTTATGGTGTGCTGTGTTGCGTTGCCGTTATGATGGCCGGCACCAGCACGGCAGAATATGGGAATCACAGTGGCGGTGAATGCNGGAACAAGATGNATGTGGATGCGGGGCGGCACCTCGAAGGGCGGGTATTTNNTGGCCGATGATCTGCCGCAGGATATCGCCGCACGTGATGCGCTGTTACTGCGTGCCATGGGGTCACCCGATCCGCGCCAGATTGACGGTATGGGCGGCGCCAGCCCGCTGACATCCAAAGTCGCCGTTATTTCCGCGTCATCGCGTGATGATGCCGATGTCGATTATCTGTTTCTGCAGGTATTTGTTGACCGTGCCATTGTCACCGACGCACAGAATTGCGGGAATATTCTTGCCGGTGTTGGCGGCTTTGCCATTGAACGCGGCCTTGTGGCGGCCGAAGATGGCACCACCGATGTGCGGATTTTCATGCGCAATACCGGGCAGGTCGCTACGGCCAGCATCGCGACGCCGGGCGGTGTGGTCAGCTATGATGGTGACGACAGAATCGATGGTGTGCCGGGCGGGGCTGCGCCTGTACCGCTGGTGTTTGATGATATTGCCGGTTCCATGTGCGGGGCATTGCTGCCCACCGGCAATGCAATCGATATGATCGATGGCACCGAGGTAACCATGATCGATAATGGCATGCCGATTGTGGTGTTGCGCGCCGCCGATATGGGCATCACCGGNTATGAAACGCCGGCCGAACTGGATGCTGATTCCGCCTTGAAGGCGNNGGTCGAATCATTGCGGCTGGCATGCGGCCCGCTTATGAATCTGGGCGACGTATCCGAAAAATCGGTGCCGAAAATGACCCTTGTCGCCCCGGCGCAGCAGGGCGGGGCCTTCATGACACGCAGTTTTATCCCGCATAAATGCCATGACACGATTGGCGTCTTTGCCGCGGTGTCGGCGGCGACGGCGGCACTGTTGCCCGGCAGCCCGGCTGCAACGGTGGCCAGCCTGCCGGACGGTATGCACAAGACACTGGCGGTGGAACATCCGAACGGGGCGACCTCCTGCGTTCTGGAACTTGATGAAGNCGGCAATGTGGCCCGTGCAGGCATGCTNCGCACCGCCCGCAAACTTTTTGACGGCACTATTTTCTAGCGTTTGGAGATTTGACCTGATGGCACCATCTNACACTTCCGATTCCCCCGACATCACCTGGCACCCGGATCCGAAGACACCGGATTTCANNCCGCCGGCTGGCGCGGTTGACGCGCATTGCCACGTGTTTGGGCCGGCAGATGCCTTCCCCTTTGCGCCCGAGCGCAAATACACCCCCGGGGATGCCGGAAAGGAGATGCTGTTTGCGCTTCGTGACCATCTGGGTCTGTCGCGCAATGTCATTGTGCAGGCCAGCTGCCACGGCAAAGATAACAGCGCCATGATCGATGCGCTGCAGGCCGCTGACGGGCGGGCCCGCGGGGTGGCGGTTGTCGCGCATGATATTGNCGATGACGANCTGGACCAGATGCATGCGGCAGGCGTGCGGGGCGTGCGGTTCAACTTNGTCAAGCGGCTGGTGGATGCCACCCCGCGCGAGGTTTTCATGGCGACGGCCGAACGCGTGCAACGGCTCGGCTGGCATATTGTGGTGTATTTCGAAGCGCCCGACCTTGCCGACCTGACGCCGTTTCTGAAACAGCTTCCCGGCATTGTGGTGGTGGATCATATGGGACGCCCTGATGTCACCCAGCCCTTAGACGGCCCGGGTTTTCAGGCCTTTGCCAACCTCATGGCCGATATGCCGAACCTGTGGACAAAGGTCAGCTGTCCCGAACGGCTGACCGTTGCCGGGCCGCCCTATGATGATGTGGTGCCGTTCCAGCGGCATCTTGTCGAACATTTTTCCGACCGCGTGCTGTGGGGAACGGACTGGCCGCACCCCAACATGAAATCCCACCGGCCGGATGACGGGCTGTTAGTGGATACGATCGCACGCATTGCGCCAACCGCCGCGCTGCAGCAGGCATTGCTGGTTGATAACCCGATGCGGCTTTACTGGTCGGACTGACCGGTCCCAGGCCGCGGCAGGGCTGTGCCAGCCGTTGCTGGNCTAGCCATCGCTGTCTGCCGGACCGGATTTCCGGCTGGCGGCAATGCGGCCTGCAACCACCACCANCAAGGCGCAGCCGGCGGCCGCATAGGTCGGGGTCATCGCTGGAAGTGTTTTTACATAGTCAGCCAGCAGCGGATCATGCGCAATCAGATCACCGGCAAGCCAGCCCAGCAACGCGCCACCAATCGTGATGATGATCGGGAACCGGGTCATCAGCTTCAGAATGATGGCGCTGCCGCCAATGATGATCGGTACGCTCAGCAGAAGGCCGAAAATGACAAGCGCCATATTGCCCTTGGCGGCGGCTGCAATGGCCACCGAATTGTCGAGACTCATCACAAAATCAGCGATGATAATGGTGCGCACAGCGTCATAGAGGCTGGTTGACTGTTTGATGGCACCTTCATCAAAATCATCCTCGTCAGCCAGCAGCTTGATGCCGATCCATAGCAGCAACAGCCCGCCAATCAGCTTCAGTGACGGGATGGTCAGCAAAGTCGACGCAAAAAATACGAGAATACAGCGCAGGATAATGGCGCCCGCGGTGCCCCACAGAATGCCCAGACGCTTTTGCCTCTGCGGCAAATTGCGGCAGGCGAGGGCAATGATAATCGCATTATCGCCGCCAAGAATGATGTCGATGGCGATGATCTGAATGATCGCCACGATCAGGGCTTCTTCCACGCCTATATCCTTACCTTGCTGTTGCTGCTGGCTTGTGAGAATGCGGGCTAAAGCAGCGTATGATCAGAAGGTTAGCCCGCAGGTTACGGCCTTATAGATAGGAACAGGGCGCGAGGCAATGGCCTGTCTGCACAGGACTGGATTTCACCGCCGCCGCGCGGGCGTCTCGTCGNTCGGACACCGCAGGAGATGCCGTNTCGTGACNANCGTTTCGCCNGATTAATGATATTGACATTGAGAATCGTTATCATTATCAATGAAACTGATAATCATTCGCAAAAACAGAATGATGCGAAAATTCAGAACATCAATTCAGAATATCACTGAACCAAAGAGGCTAGGATGTCACTTTCCCATTCAAGAACACCCAAAATCGGCTCTGTGCTGGTTGCAGCTGCAGCCCTGTCCATGGCTGTCCCGATCACTGTCACAAACGCAGGTGGCCACGGCGACCATGTGTATGGACCTTACCCCGTCACGCTGAAAGGCTATTCCGGGGACAAAACAAATTCGGTTTCCTATACCGGCCAGGTTGGACGCCAGCTGCTTCACAACAGCTTGAAAAAGGCGGTCAGCTCAGGTGCATCGCTTGATGTGCTTAACAGCTATTTCAACGGTTCGGATAACCCATTGCCGTTGCTTGATCCAAAGTCATCCGATTCCTTCAAAGTGGATGTGACTGACATCAACACCGTGTCCAAGACAAACCTGTCGGGCAAGGCCTATAAGGGCGTTATCGCCGGTTGGCCTGGCAATATGACAGGCAAGGAAATGCTGCAGTCGATGATCGAAATGGCCGCTGCCAGTGGTGGTTATGATGCGACACACGGGTATGACTACACCCAGCTGATCTCCAAATTCACAATGGGCGGTGTCTTCTACCATCAGGCGTGTGACAATTATCTCGACGAGAAAATGAACGCCGACAACAAGCCGAACGACAAGCCCTATAACGACGGCGCCTATTACACAGGTAAAGAACATAGCTGGGATGAGGCGTTTGGCTATTGGGGTGCGGCGGCGCATGGCGCGTCGATGACTCCAAAGCAGAATTACGACATCGCGAAAAAGAAAAACATGCGTGATGCCGATGCCAATGGTGATGGTGTGGTCAATCTGCGCAGCGAAATGAACTACGCGCATGCCTATTACGCATCCGGCTTTGATAAGGGTGGCAAGACCAACTATTTCGAGACAATCACCCAGGCCTTTATTGACGGCCGCCAGGTGATCGCCGATGCAAATGGTGAAAAGTTAACGGATGCACAGCGTTCCGAGGTCAAAGGCTATGCTCGTGTGATTTGCTCCAACTGGGAGAAAGTCATCGCCGAGGCCGTGTTCAAATATGCCGGATCGGTATACAGCAATATTGAAGCTGTGAAGGCGACCATGGGTGGCAATATGTGGCAGGTGAACGGCTCTGCAGCGCAGACTGAGCATAAGGCAGCGGTGAAGAAATATGCGAAATATTGGGGCGAGCTTGCCGGATTTTCGCTGTCGCTTCACACCAGCGGTCTCAACCTTGGGGAGGTTGGCGTGAAGATGGATCGTCTTGTCGGCAT
>NYYG01000005.1 GCA_002686685.1 SAR116 cluster bacterium
CTGCTCGCCATTCTCGTCACTCTCGGCATCGCCGTCATTCTGGCCATCGTCGCCATCTTCATCCGAACTTTCCTGATCCGATGCGGAATCACCAAGGTCGGTTTCCAGTGCACCAATCAGGCGTCGTGACAATTCGGCAAAGCTTTCCTGGTCTTCAAGGGATTCGCCAAGCGCGTCCAATAATTCACCGGCCCGGCTCTTCACCCATGGGCGCCATAAATCCATAACCATCGACAGATTTTGCGGTGGCGGCGCACCGGTCAGCTGTTCGCGCAGCATCAGCCTTACAACTTCGGCAATACCGGCCTCATCGGCTTGTCCGGGCGCGTCAATCTGGCGGTTCTCATAGCGCTGGTTCAGCGCGGCCTCTAGATTGACACCAACCCCCTTCAGGTCATTGGCGCCAATGGCCTCGACGCGCGCACGTTCGGCCGCTTCAAAGATGCCGCGTGCACCATCCAGTGACGGGCAAAGCCGGCGATGTGTTGCCGGATCATGATGCGCCAGCCACAAGGCGGCACCATCAGCAGCACCGCGCAGGCTGGCCCGTTGCTGCGCCGAGGCGCGCGGGGGCAGGGCTGGCAGACGCACGTCCGCCTTGCCGACATGTGTGTCGGTACCTGCATAGCTGACCTGATGTTCGACACCGCCAGCCAGCGCCCGCATGGTCGCGGCCGTCGATTTCAGGAACAGGTGATTGGCATCATCATTCGCCATGGGAACAGCCTAGCCGTTACCCGCCTGGCGGATTGGCGCTTCCGGCAGGTCAATGCCAAGACACCGCTGGTAATATTCCGCCACGGTGGGGCGCTCAACTTCATCACATTTATTCAAAAAGCTCAGCCGGAANGCTGTTGTGACATCACCNAANATCTGCGTGTTTTCNGCCCAGGTGATTACCGTCCGCGGTGACATCACGGTNGACANATCGCCGGACATGAANCCCTTGCGNGTCAGNTCGGCCATGCGCACCATATTGGCCAGCTGTTNGCGGCCCTCGCTGGTGTCANAGGNCGGCANTTTGGCANCGACGATGCCAACCTCGTCCTCGTGCGGCANATAATTCAGNGTCGACACAATCGACCACCGGTCCATCTGGCCCTGGTTGATCTGNTGCGTNCCGTGATAGAGGCCTGTTGTNTCGCCCAGCCCGACCGTATTGGCGGTGGCAAACAGGCGGAAGCTCGGGTTTGGATGGATCACCCTGTTGNTATCAAGCAGGGTCAGCTTGCCGTCAACTTCAAGCACCCTCTGGATCACAAACATCACATCTGCACGACCTGCATCATATTCGTCAAAAACAATGGCTACCGGATTCTGCAGTGCCCAGGGCAGGATGCCTTCACGGAATTCGGTTACCTGCTTGCCATCACGCAGCACAATGGCGTCTTTGCCGATCAGGTCGATACGGCTGATATGGCTGTCCAGATTGACCCGGATACAGGGCCAGTTCAGGCGCGCNGCCACCTGTTCGATATGGGTGGATTTGCCGGTGCCGTGATATCCCTGGATCATTACCCGGCGGTTATGGCCAAACCCGGCCAGGATAGCCAGCGTTGTATCATGATCAAACTGGTAGGCCTCGTCGATGGCGGGCACATAATCTGATCCCTCGGAAAAGGCCGGAACAGTCATATCGACATCCAGGCCGAATACGCTGCGGACATCGATTGTCGTGTCGGGTGCGGTCAGCGGATGGGCCGACATCTGAGTCATGGATTGATCGTTGGGCATAACAGGTCTTTCTTTCACAAAGGGCCGGTGGTGGCCGTTTCCCCGTCAGGAAATGGTGGGTGTGTCAGCGCTTTGCAATGACCTGCGAACCAGATCATAGGCAAGGTTGATTTCTTTTAGACGTTCTTCTGCCGCCGCGTCACCCCCATTTATGTCGGGATGGTTGGCCTTGGCCAGTGCTTTATATTGCTGCTTGACCTGATCAAGGTCGCTTACCGGTTCCATGCGCAGCGTTTTCCAGGCGCGTCTTTCTTCCGGGGTCAGGGTCCGATGGTTTGCACGGCGCTCCCGGTCGGTGTCAAACAGCCCCAGCGGGTCATCGAACATTTCTTCTGCCGGCTTGCCGGTGGCAAATTTCCAGCTTGGCCGCTCCCATGTGGTTGCCCGCCGGATTTCCGCCTCGAGTGCGGCACCCTGCAATCCTTCATAATAGTTCCATGACCGGTTATAGGCGCGCACATGTTCAAGACAGAACCAGATATAGTCGCGNAANGCATCGCGCGAGCGCGGCGCACGGTAATGCGCTTCCGCGCGGCAGCCCTCGGCCGCACAGATGCGCATGTGCGGGACGGGCTCTTCAGCATCCCCGGTGATGTCGGGNATCTTTGCCTCTGGTCTGGAGGGACGTGCCATAATATGGTCCATCATAAAGGCCTGACGAATGCAGGCAATCAAATCCCCCCGCCCATGGAGATACCATATGGCAATGGCAGACACCATAGCAGCAAAACTGAAAACCGCATTTGATCCACGGGAACTAAAGGTGCGCGATGTCAGCCATCAGCATGCCGGCCATGCCGGTTGGCGTGAGGGCGGGGAAACACATTTTGAGGTTGATATGAAGGCGNATGTCTTTGCCGGCANCAGCCGGGTTGCCGCGCATCGCATGGTGAACAAGGTGCTGGCGGATGAACTTGCCAGCAGCGTTCATGCGCTGCAACTCAACCTGTCCGCGTGAACGCGCGATCCGCCTGACACGTTTCAGTCGACAGCATATGCCACGCAGCTATTTGCCAGCACACCGCTGNCCCCCTGCTGTTCGGCGCTGGTCTCGCGGCCGTCATTGCCAAGCCGCGCCCGTCGCTTGCGGGCCTCTTCGCCATAGCGTGTCTGAAAGGCGATGGTGCCGATCGTGCCCATCAATTCGGTGATATGGGTGCAGCCGTGCCGGCCGCCGATTGCCGCGGTAACCCGACGNCGCCANCCAGGCCCGATGGTCAGCCCAACCAGCGAATCAAACACATCATTTGCGGTCGGACAAACCGCGTAGGGTCCGGCCACCGTTACCGCCTCGGCAGCCAATACCTCAAGGTCGGTGTTAATGGTTACGCGCACTTTCATATGATGGATAAACATGTCGGGGCTAACATCACCGCGAAAGCTTGTTGGAAAGCTGTAGGTNTTGTTATCGGTGATTTCTGCCTCAATGTCGTAATGCCCGTCTTCGCGCACGAAACCATTACAGCTGATTCGCCGGTTATGCACCTCCTCGCGGGCTGCGGGCGGGCTCAGGTCGGTTGCATGATCAGCGCCATAAGGTGTGTCGGGTCTAGCCATGTCTTGTGCTCCACAGTCTAAGGCTCGTGAGCTTGTTGCCCTCACGTTTCAGAATCCTAAAACGAATATTGTGAAACCGGAATTCCTGTCCGGGGCGTGGAATTGTGCGGCTTTCGAACAGCACCAGCCCGGCAATGGTCGAGGCGTCCTCGTCAGGCAGTTGCCAGCCAAGAGTCCGGTTGAGGTCGCGTATTGTAACCCCGCCATCGACAATCCATGATCCGTCCTGCTGGGCGGTCAGACCTGCCAGNTCGATGTCATGCTCGTCATCGATATTGCCGACAATTTCTTCAAGAATGTCTTCCAGTGTCACAATGCCGCGCAGGTCGCCATATTCATCGACCACCACGGCAAAATGCTCGCGCCGGTTACGAAACGCCTGCAGCTGATCGAACAGCAGCGTTGTCTCGGGAATGAAATAGGGTTCACTGGCAATATCCTGGACCAGCTTATGCCCACCCTTGTCGGCTATGTTGCCGCCATTCTGGCCAACGGCGCGCAGCAGGTCCTTGACATGAAGCACGCCGATTATGTTGTCAGGACTGCCCGAATAGACGGGGTGACGGGTATGCGGAGATTCCAGCACGCGGCGCAGCAAGGCCTCGAGATCGTCACCGGCATTGACCATATTTACCCCGGCGCGATGGGTCATGATCTGGTCGACCGATATTTCGTTCAGGTCCAGAACCGATGACAGCATCGCCTGCGTTTCCCGGTCATCCGCGTCNCCATCGGCCCCATGCAGCTCGATCATGCCGCGCANTTCTTCCTCACGGTCACTNTCGTCTGTCCGACGTTTGCCAATCAGNCGNTNGGCAAGCATGCGCAGCGCAATTGACAGGGGGCTNAGAATGATAACCACCGCCCTTACCANCGGCGCGATGGCAAGNGCATATTTGTCGGAATAGGTCAGCGCATAGGTTTTTGGCATCACCTCGGCGAAAACGACAAGCACCACCGTCATGACAAGGGTGGCCCACAGCACACCGGCCTCGTCAAACAGAGAGATAAACAAAGAGGTGGCCAGCGCAGACGCAATCACATTCACCGCATTGTTACCGATCAGAATCGATCCGATCAGCCCCTCGCGGTCGTCGCGCAGGCGTTCAACAAGGCTTGCCCGCCGGTTGCCCTTGCCTGCCAGTTGGCGCATACGGGCGTCGGATGCGGCTGTCAGCGCAGTTTCGGCGCTTGAGAAGAAGGCCGATGCGATGATCAGAAGGACAATGATCCCGACAAGTAATAACAGGTCTGCCGTCATCATTCGCCGGCCTCCAGAACATGCTGCAACGCTTCGACCGTCACGCTGTCACAGACAAAGCTGTCACCGATACGGCGTGGCAGCACGAAATGCATGGTGCCGTTACGCACTTTCTTGTCGCGCCCCATCAAGCCGATCAGCGTCTGCGTGCTGGCGTTGCCAACCGGAATGCCGGCAAGGCCGGACGCCAGCCCGCTGGCTTCCAGATGCGCCTTTGCACGGGCGCTGTCCTGTCCGCTGCACAGATCCATATATGTGGCGAGGTCAAAGGCCAGCCCCATCCCGGCGGCAATCGCCTCGCCATGAAGCAGGCTGCCGTCATAACCCGCGACCGCTTCAAAGGCATGGCCGAATGTATGGCCCAGATTCAACAAGGCACGCTGTCCGGCTTCGCGTTCGTCCGCTTCAACAATTCGTGCCTTTGCCGCGCATGATGTCAGGATCGCATGGGACAGCGCCTCTGGCGCGCGCGCCAGCACATCCGCACCATGCGCTTCCAGCCACTCGAAAAAGTCAGAATCGCCGAGCAATCCGTATTTGACGATTTCGGCATAACCGGCACGCAGTTCGCGGTCGGGCAATGTGTCCAGCAGGGCCGTATCCGCCAGAACGAGGCGTGGCTGATGAAAGGCGCCAATCAGATTTTTGCCAGCCGCTGCGTTGACGCCTGTCTTACCACCAACCGAACTGTCCACCTGAGCGAGAAGCGAGCTTGGCACCTGAATGAAGTCGACCCCGCGCAACAGGCTGGCTGCGGCAAAACCGACCAGATCGCCCACCACACCGCCGCCCAGTGCGACGAGCATGACACCACGATCAACACCGAGCGCCAGAATATCTTCAAGCAAGTCTGACAGGACCTGCATATTCTTGCTGGCCTCGCCGGCGGCAACAGTCAGCGTGTCACAGCGCCGCGCAACCCGGCCGCAGGCCATCGCCAGCCGTTCCATATGATGCGCTGCAACATTATGGTCGCTAACAATGATCACATGGCGGTCGGCCAAATGAAGGGTGGCAAGCGTGTCAGCGCGGTCCAGCAGGTCGCGGCCAACGATAATGTCGTAGGCGCGATCCCCCAGCCCGACGGTCAGTACGGAATCTGTATGCATAATGTTATGGCCTATGTGACCGCCAGATGACTGTCAAGGGCCCGTAGCACGGCATTTGTGGCTGTTGTGCCCGACATCCCGTCAGTGGTGATAACAACATCGGCAATTGCATAGTCATCCGCGCGTGCCTCGGCAAGGTGTTTTAACGCGGCAAGCGGGTCATTCCCGTGCAACAAGGGCCGGCTTGCGGTAGAGCCAATGCGCGATAACAAGGTTTCGGGACTGGCCTTCAACCAGACAAGTATGCTGCGTTCCTTTAACAGGGCCGCTGTGTCCAGGTGACATACGGCGCCGCCGCCAACGGACAGAACGCAAATTCCGGACTCCATTGTTTCGCTGATGGCGCGCTGTTCCATCTCGCGGAACTTGGCCTCGCCGGCAAGGTCGAAAATATCGGCAATGCTGATCCCCGCGATCGCTTCGACCACCTGGTCGCTGTCAGTAAAGGGAAGATCGAGCGTTGTAGCCAGCTGTCGCCCGACAAGCGATTTGCCACTGCCCATCAGCCCAATCAGGGTGATTGGTCTGGTGAGGCGCTCCCTGATCCTGTCACCTGCCTTCATGGTCCTGTCCCTTAATGAGCGCCCCTGACTAGCATAAGATACGGTAATTTACAGCAAAACCGTCCCCGTTAGCAGCGGTTTGACCGCGAACATAGACAGGCGCATGGCCTTTTTGCCCTAATACAGACATAATCTTGCCGTATAGCAACACTTGACTGATCGTGGCCAATCGCTGGCAGAGCGCGGAGTTGATATGAATCGCATAGGTATCGTTATCGTCATCATAGCAGGTCTTGTCGCGTCGGGTCTGATCGCGCTCTCCGCGTGGCAGATTCCTGCGCCAACTGTTGCCGTGAACAAGGTCATTCCCGATGAAACGCTTTCCAAATAATTATGTCCTGTCACAGCATTTTGCGTATCAGGGTGTTGCCACATCTATCCTGACGCTCTTGAGCNGGACAGCTATACAGCAGAACCGTGGCGGATCGGGCAAGGCCCGGATGGCCGCTCTTATGCTGGCAACGGCTGCTGCCATGGCATTGCCTGTGTCGACATTCACATCTGTCGCAGAAGCACAGTCCAATAGCAGCGGTGCAAAGGTGACCATAACCGAATTTTCGGTTGAGGCGCTAACCTCTGATGCCGAGCGGCAAGCTGCAGAAAGGGCGGATGCGCAGGCCGCAGACAGCGATGCAGGGCAGGTAGATTTGCTGTCAGTTGTCACAGACAACACAACAGAGACGTCCGCCACAACCACAGCGGATGAGGGGGGCGAGACGGACGGACGCAGCATTTCCTCGATTGACGAGGCAGTCTCGCTGATCACAGTCGATACCAGTCAGACACAATCAAATGCGGCCACTTCGTCGGATGCCCCGACACAGAGTGACGTTACTGTGGATACAGACGCGAATGCCGATCAGGGTGCAGACGGCGATGTCACCGGCACCGAAACAGCCACAGAAACAGCGCCTTTGGCGGNCACGGACCCGGATGGCGCTGCTGACACCGCAATTGCAGGCACCGATGATGGTGATACGGAAGATGATACCAGNCGCGTCAGCCTTGTGCGGACATCTGTCCCCTATACNGGTGTTGCNGATGTTGGTGCTGAACCGGCGGCTGACGGCAGCCTGACGCGTGTCATATGGCGCGGGACAACCGCTGCTGCGCTGATGGATCTTGCTGATGCGAATTCCGCTGGTNGTGGATCNCAAGCCCTTGCCGCGCTGGCAGGTGATGTTATGGCGCTGCGCGCCGAACCCCCTGCCGAGATTGATGGGCGTGACACGGCCTTTGTCANGGCGCGGCTTGCCTGGCTGGGGGCTGCTGGCCGCTCGCAGGATATCGGCAAGCTGGTNTCCGGGCTGCCGAACGATCCTGAATGGCTGGAATGGAAGAAATGGCAGGTCACGACACAATTATCGGAAATGCGTGATGATGAAGCCTGCCGCACCGTAATGTATTTTGCCGGCCAGACACTCGAACCGTTCTGGCACAAGGCCAAGGTTATTTGCAGCGCGGTCCAGGGCGATGCCACGGGGGCCCGGTTTGCTGCTGATCTGTTGCAGGCCATGGGTCAGGATGATCCGGTGTTCAGAGCGCTTGTCGATCTTCTGCTGGATGGCATTGATGTTCCAGAGATTGACCCGGCCCTGCTGGAGCCGTTGCATATCGTATTGATGGAAGCAGCGCACCACCCNATTGGTGTTGGCGGGCTTGAGGCGATGCCTTCCGCATCGCTGCAATCTGTCACCAGCCTGCTGCACCTGGAAGACGAGGCCCGGNTGATCCGTGCCTATCGTGCGTTACAGGGTGGCTTCCTGACGCATCAAGACGTTGCCAAGCAATGGCGGCTTGCCGCTGTTGATGCGGGCGATATGTCAATGGCGCTGGCACGCCATGAAAGCATGCCGACCGCACTGACCCGCGCCCTGCTCTGGCGCGCGCTGGACAGCGAAAAGACAGCCAGCCGGCTGGTGATGATTGCCGCCGCGATGGATGTTGATGCAGCCGAAGGGGCAGGCATGCTGATGGCACCACTCTACGCCGAGCTTGCGCGTGAAGCGCTTGGCTTTGAAGGGGCGGCGACGCTGCTGTCAGATACCGGCGCACCGCTTGCTGCCAAGATCGCCCTGCTGCTTGCCGCAGCCAGCAACAGCGCTGATGCCGGCCCGTCTGATACCGGGTCAGTGATGCCGGCTGGACTGGACACAGCGATGGTTGACGCGCTTGCCGGTGTGTCGGCAATGATGGCGGGCGGTCCGCTGGATAGTGCAGCACTGGACCANCTGGATNTCTGGCATCTTCTGCCGCTGTTTGAACGCAGGGTCGGTGCAGACGCGGCNACAGCTATGCCGGTTAACTGGCTTTCTCTTGATAGTGCGGCGGCACGTGCGCCTGCCAGTTTTGTGAGTGTCTCGCCTGTCTGGATGCGNGCTCTGGAACAGGCTGCAGACGATGGCCGTGTTGGCGAGACGGTGCTGATCGCCCAGCGGATCGTGTCTGCACAGGGGCTGAGCCAGCTGCATCCGGCTGATGCTGCCCGGATCCATGCAGCCNTGATGACAATCGGTCAGGCCGCGGTTGCAAACGCGGTTGCCAACGACATCCTGTCAGCCCATTTGCTGGATGCNTCGCTGGCGATTGATATTGATACCCTGCCCTTGCTTGAAATGGCCGCAACAGCGTCAGGTGATGGTGTTGCCAATGGCGATACTGTCGCCGCGACCGGGACGGCAACCAATGAGGATGTCGTAGACGCCACGCAGACCGAAGCAGGGGATGCTGGCAGTCAGGACAGTGATAATTGACGGCAGAANCTCCGCTCGAGACACCGCTGATTACCGCATTTCTGCAGGCCATGTCGGCAGATCGGGGCCTTGCGCGCAATTCGCTTGATGCCTATCGCCGCGATCTGGAATCTGCAGCCGCGCATCTTGCTGCGCATGGCAGCAGGTTGGAAAATTGTGACGCGGACGATCTGCGCAAGGTGCTGGCGTCCTGGCACAGGGACGGTCTGGCGCCCCGATCAGTGGCACGCCGGCTCAGCGCACTGCGCCAGATGATGGCATGGCTTGTGGACGAACAGTGCCNGACTGACAATCCATGCCGCTGGATTGATAACCCCAAGCAGCCCCGCAACCTGCCAAAGAGCCTGTCTGAAGGTGAAATAACNGCTCTGATTTCTGCCGCGCAAACGCTGGAGCCAGCGCCAAAGGCGTTCCNGATGACAGCAATGCTNGAATTGCTCTATGCCACAGGTTTGCGCGTCTCCGAACTTGTTGCGCTGCCAGCGGACCAGTTTCGCCGCGANCTGGAAACCATCCTTGTGCGTGGCAAGGGGGGACGCGAACGGCTGGTGGCTTTGGGGGCGCCGGCGCGGCTTGCGGTGACGCGATGGCTGGCGCATCTGGATGAAACCGCGCGTGGCGCGACCTCTGCCTATTTGTTCCCGGCTGGCGAACATCACGTAACGCGCCAACAATTCGCATCCGCGCTGAAAGGTCTGGCGCAGGAAGCAGGCATCGATCCGGCACGCGTCAGCCCGCATGTGTTACGGCATAGTTTTGCCACCCATATGCTGAACCGTGGCGCTGATCTGCGAGGGCTCCAGACGTTACTGGGGCATGCCGATATATCGACAACGCAGATCTATACCGCTACAAGGCCGGACAGGCTTGCCGGACTTGTCACACAGGCGCACCCGCTTGCAGACAGGAATCATCAGGACTAGACTTCGAAATGGTCCGGTGCCACGGGCCAAACAGGGAAGAGCAGGCGAATATGCGACATTTTCTGGATTTTGAAAAACCGATTGCGGCCCTTGAGGGGAAGGTCGAAGAGCTGCGCCATATGAGCTCTGACGGCAGCATTAATATTGCCGACGAGATAGGCAAGCTGCAGAGCCGTATCGAACGCGAGCTGAAACAGACCTATGACAAGCTCGGCCCATGGGAAAAGGTCCAGGTGGCACGCCATCCCGACCGGCCGCGCGTCAGCACCATTATTAATCAGCTATTTGATGATTTCACGCCGCTGGCTGGCGATCGAAACTATGCCGAGGATTATGCGGTCATTGGCGGCATGGCGCGATTCCGCGGCCAGGCTGTCATGGTCATGGGTACGGAAAAGGGCAGCAGTACCGAAGAACGTATCAAGCGCAATTTCGGCATGGCACGCCCCGAAGGCTATCGCAAGGCAGCGCGTCTGATGGAACTTGCCGGACGCTTTGGCCTGCCGGTGTTGAGCTTTGTTGATACGGCAGGCGCTTATCCGGGGCGTGGTGCCGAAGAGCGTGGTCAGGCCGAGGCCATCGCCACAGCAATCCGCGCCTGCTTGCGCCTGCCAACCCCGATGGTGGCCAGCATCATTGGTGAGGGTGGTTCCGGCGGCGCGATTGCACTTGCCACTGGCAACCGCGTGGTGATGTTCGAGCATGCAATCTATTCGGTGATCTCGCCAGAAGGCTGCGCTTCCATTCTTTGGCGCAGCAGCGATCATGCACGCGATGCTGCCGAGGCGCTGCGTATCACTTCGGNCCATATGAANGAACTTGGCGTTGTTGATNCCATTGTGCCCGAGCCGCTTGGCGGTGCACACCGCGATCCGGAAACGGCAATTGCTGATCTGGGCGACGCCTGCGCTGCGCAGTTGCAAGCGCTGTCATCGATGAATGGCGACGGGCTGATGGCGGATCGCGAGGCGAAATACCTGTCGATGGGCGANGGCAGCACAGGCTAGAAACGCCGGCGCACAGGATGTCACGAAAAATCAGGATTGCTTGCCAGTGACGGGATTGCGTTGCGGGCGGCTGNGACAGCTGCTGGATCCAGCGTCGCATGAATGATGCCATCATTGGCNCCTGCNGCCGCATTCGTGTCGTCGGTAGGCACCTCGGCAAGTATCTTGCCCCAGGGTGACACAATCATAGCATGCCCATATGTACGCCTGCCATCTGCGTGGGTGCCACATTGCGCTGGCGCGACAACAAAACAGCCTGTCTCGATTGCGCGTGCGCGCAGCAGCACATGCCAATGTGCCTTTCCGCTGGGAAAGGTAAAGGCGGCTGGAATGCTCAGCATCCTGGCACCTGCACGGGCAAGCCCGCGATACAGGCCCGGAAACCGCAGGTCATAGCAGATGGACAGCCCGATCGTCATACCGGCCATGTCGGCCAGCACCATGCGATTGCCGGCGGCAAAGCTGTCAGATTCGCGATAGCGGTGCCCGTCACCAACATTGGCATCAAACATATGGATTTTGTCATAATGCGCGCAGACACCGCCATTCGCATCGATCAGCACCGTTCGATTGACCAGCGCATCATCCTCGCGCCGCCGCATCATCAAGGAACCTGCAAGAATCGCAATGCCGTGCCCCGCCGCATGATGGCAAAGCTGGTCAAGGGTCGGGCTGTTACCCTCTGTTTCCGCCTCTTCGCGCAGGCTGGCCCGGTTCGCAGCGAGAAAGCTTGCCGCCTCGGGCAAACAGACAAGGGTTGCACCATCCTCAGCCGCACGGGTGATCATCGGTAGCAGGAAAGGCAATGTTTCGGCAGCGGTGCCGGCAGCACAATATTGCAGCGCCGCAACCTGCACAGGCGCATCGGGCGTGCCGGTCATGTTCCCAACCCGATCACTATGCCGCCTCCATCATGAAGCCAGCAGGGAATCTAGTTGCCCCGCCGCTTCAAGCGCATAGATTTCGGTACAGTCACCAAGATGTTTGTCATTGACGAAAATCTGAGGCACCGAGGTGCGACCGCCAGAACGGCTGCGCATTTCCTGACGGAGTGCGGGCTGCACGGTCACATCCACTTCCCGGTAGGCGATTTGTTTGCTGTCCAGAAGCCGTATGGCGCGTGCACAGAACCCGCACATTGCCGAGGTATAGATCACAATATTGGCGTTGGTCGTGTTATGCGTCATGACTGTCCGTTCGGTCTTTTAGCTTGTTGCCGGTTTTCACAATGCTGCGTGTTTAGCGGCAAAACAGGCGTGGCGGCAACCTTCATATGACACGGGCGATGGTCAGCGCACGAATCTCGCCAGCGCCAGCCCGCCGCAAACAGCTGGTGGCCGCTTGTAATGTGGCCCCTGTTGTCATCACGTCATCAACCAGCAGAACAGGATGACCGCGCAGTGTCTGTGCCGCGGTGGGCGATGGAATGAAGGCACCGGTCAGATTGCGTTTGCGCGCTTGCCGCGACAGGCCGCCCTGGCTCTTCGTGGCGCGATGGCGAATCAGCAGATCAGGCGCATAAACCCCTCTTTCATAATGCTGGCACAGATAACGCGCCAACTCGGCAGACTGGTTGAAACGTCGTCGCCAATAGCGCCAACGATGCAACGGGACCGGCACAACAAAGGGGTTATCTGCAGTCAGCTCGACAAATCTGGCGGCCATCAGCTGGCTGATAAAGGGTACGAGCTGTAATCCGTCACCATGTTTCAGCTTCAGGATCAGGTCACGCGCCGCATCATCATAGCGCAATGCTGCCCGGATGCAGGCCATCTCAGGCGGTGTCGCCCAGCAGCTGGCACAGATGCCATCAACCAGCTGTTCAGCCAGCGGCAGGCCACAATGCTGGCAAAAGGGTGCGGTCACCGGAGACAGGCGTGTCCAGCATGCCGTGCACAAACCGGTGGTCTCGGCAAATAGGCGGCAACTGACGCATTGATGCGGCAGCAAAAGCGCGGAAAGGCGACNCAGAACAGCATACATGACCGCCTCTTTTCGCGCTGAAGAGTAATCCATCGAGTCTGAAACCANGGCATAGCCAAGGTAAATGCGAGGTTAATGTGCCGGTATNCGGACATCGCAACGGGTGATTTCTTCTTGCGGTTTGGGTGCGTCTCAACGAGAGTGCGCGAATTATGAATGACCAGCTGTCAGCCACGCCGGGTGATATCCCTCGGCTTTTCGATATCGCCGCGTTGCGTCGCCACCGGGCCCGTGCGGCTGCAGGCTATGCCGGATTTGATTTTCTGAAGGCAGAGGCAGCCATAAGACTGGCAGACAGACTGGATTTGATGCGCCGTGACTTTCCGCTCTGCCTTGATGTCGGGTGCCATGACGGCACGCTGACCCGCCATATCCGCGAGACTGGCAAGGTGGGGACTGTGATCCAGGCGGATATTGTGCCGGCCTTTGCGACGCAAGCCCGCAATGAAGGGCCGCCAGTGGTGCTGGATGTCGAGGCGTTGCCATTTGCATCGCACNGTTTTGATGCGGTCTTTTCCTGCCTGATGCTGCATTGGGTGGATGATCTTCCAGGCCTGATGACGCAGTTCAGNCGGCTGTTGAAACCCGACGGGTTGCTGCTGGTCAATTTGCTGGGGGGTACAACGCTTGGCGAGTTGCGCGCGGCGCTTCTCGAAGCCGAAACGGACATTTATGGCGGTGCCGGCCCCCGCACGGTACCGATGGCTGATATTCGCGATGTTGGTGGTCTGCTGGGGCGCGCCGGGCTGGCCCTTCCGGTGGCCGACTCTGACCGGCTGACCATTGATTATCCGGATATTTTCCGATTGATGGCGGATCTGCGTGGCATGGGAGAGACAAATGCCATGCGTGGCCGTCGCAAGGCCCCGACCACACGCAGGTTGTTNNTGCGCGCNGCAGAAATCTATCAGGACAGGTTTGGGCGCGCCGATGGCCGCATTCCGGCCAGTTTCGAGATTATCACCCTGACCGGATGGGCACCGCATGACAGCCAGCAGCAGCCGTTGCGGCCAGGCAGTGCAGCGCACAGGCTGGCATCCAGTCTCGGGGTGGATGAACAGGATCCGGAAACCGGCAAGACTACATCAACAGGTCCTGCAGCACCGGAATGAGCGGTATGTCAGCCGGTGGCATCTCGTAGTCGCGCAGGTTTGCGGCCCGCACCCAGGCCANCTCTCCGCCTTCCATCGGGNGTGGCGTGCCGGACCATTTGCGGCACACAAACACCATCATCAGCAGATGAAAATCATCATAGCCATGGCTGGCGAATGTCAGCGGTGCCAGACAGGACTCGGCCGTGTCGATGCCCAGCTCCTCGTCCAGTTCACGGATCAGCGCGGCCTCGGGTGTTTCTCCGGATTCAACTTTGCCGCCNGGAAATTCCCACAGGCCAGCCATTGACCGGCCCGCTGGCCGCTGGGCCAGCAATACGCGCCCGTCGCGATCAATAAGGGCGACAGCGCTGACAAGAATGATGGGTTTGGCAGGTGATGTGATTTGGGACATGGCGATGGCATCAGCTGCGGTAGTCAGCATTGATCTCGATATAGCCATGTGTCAGATCACAGGTCCAGACCCGCGCGGTACCGCTACCAGTGCCAACACGCACGCTGATCTCGACATGCTGGCCGGTCATATGCGCGGTGACAGGTGTCTCGTCATAATCGTCAACCCGCATGCCATTGGCGGCAACAGCAACGCCGCCGATATCGATGCAGAGCTGCGCCTGATCGATGGCGGCGCCCGCCTTGCCAACGGCCATGACAATGCGGCCCCAATTTGCATCCTCGCCGGCAATGGCAGTCTTCACCAGAGGCGAATTGGCAATCGACATTGCGATGCGATGTGCCGCGTCTTCATCAGGGGCGCCAGCCACATCAATTGTGATCAGTTTTGAGGCGCCTTCACCATCGCGCACAATCTGGATGGCCAGATCCTGCATCACCTGGTCCAGCGCTCTGACAAAATCATCCAACAGCGGATCGTCAACGGTGGTTGGCGCGTGGTGTGCGGCAACGGCCGTCGCCACAAGAAAGACGCTGTCATTGGTTGAGGTATCACTATCGACGGTAATGGCATTGAAACTGCGGCGGGTGGCCGTAGCCAGCAAAATTTGCAGAATGGGTGCAGGCAGGGCCGCATCAGTGGCAACAAAACCAAGCATGGTCGCCATATTCGGGGCGATCATGCCCGACCCCTTGGCAATGCCAGCGATGGTGACTGGCGTATCACCAATCATGCAGCTGGCGCTGGCCCCTTTTGCAAACGTATCGGTTGTCATGATGGCGGAAGCAGCATCCTGCCATGAGGCATTATCCTGTTTGACCAATGTGTCAAATTCTGCTGCGAGAATGGCGGCATCCAGCGGTTCGCCTATCACACCGGTTGAAGCCACCATGATGGCCTCGGGCGCGCAGCCAAGAGAGCGGGCCAGCGCTGTAGTGGATTCGGAAATGGTCTGCTTGCCTGCAGCACCCGTAAAGGCGTTGGCATTGCCGGCATTGACCAGAATGGCGGAAATGGCCGTGCCTTCGGCAAGCCGTTCGCGCGACCATTCCACCGGGGGCGCGGCGGTATCGGACTGTGTGAACACTGCTGCCAGCGTGCTGCCCTCGGCGCAGCGCATCAGCATCAGGTCGTCGCGTCCGGTATATTTCAGTCCGGTGGCCGCTGTTCCCAGCGACAGGCCGGCAATAGCCGGCATGTCGGGAAATGTTTCAGGAACAAGACGGAACGGCGTCATTGATCACTCGTTGTGGCTTCCTGCTGGGCCTGAGCGTCCGCAACAACATCTTCAAAAGGCCGGGTTTCAATGCTGGCATCAGAACGCAGGGTCTCCACAATGCGGGCAAAGGATTGCCGCTGCAGGTTCTGTACAAGTTGCGGGCGCATCTGTTCAATCGATGGCGCCGGCGTGATGCTCTTGCTGTCCACTTTGATGACATGCCAACCGAACTGTGTTTGAACGGGGTCCGCCGAATAGCTGCCTTCCGTCATCTCAAAGGCGGCAGATTCAAAGGCTGGCACCATCTGGCCGCGACCAAAGGCGCCAAGGGCGCCGCCATTCGGGCCGCTTGGTCCTGTTGATTTTTCCTTGGCGAGGGTAGCGAAATCTGCCCCGTCATTCAGCGCAGCAATGACGGATCGTGCCTCTTCCTCGGTTTCCAGCAGAATGTGTGATGCCGTCACCTGTTCGCGCGACGCTGTATCCGCAGCAAAAATCTCATAGGCGTTGGCAATTGCCTCGTCAGTGATGTCAGCTTCTACAGCACGCGAGATATAGGTGTCTCCCAGCACGCGATTGGCGGCGGCCTGCATTGCCTCGGCAACGCGATCATCATCTGCAAGGCCGGCAGCGCGACCGGCAGCGGCGGAAAGCCGTGCATTGGCCACCTCGTCAATGAGCTGGGGATAAAGGCCGGGGAGTCCAGCCTGCTGATATTCCGGCGGCAGGGTTTCTGCAATGGCGAGAATTTCATCCAGCCAGATGGTTTCACCATTCAACGTGGCAACCGGTATACGGTCCTGACCAAAGGCCGGGGCAGCAAGGAAAAAAAGGCCGGTGGCAAAGGCTGCCAGAAGCTGTCGCATGAAATGTCCTCTCGATAGGGTGCAGAAATCTCTGACGCAGTGGTTAAAGACGCTGGCAGCAATTGTCGACTATGCATGCCAGGCAGCTGCCATCCATACGCCCGGGTTGAGGTTGGCCGGCTGGCAGCGCGACAGTGTTGCCGATGCCCCCGGTGAATTCAACCCTTTGCAGCGGGTTGTGCATACCAGCTGCGATGTTCCGTCGCGTCGGGCGATATCACGGCCCGCTACGTGGTGTAAAAGGAGCGCATAGTTTGCCGTGCATCGCGCGCTTTGATTGACATTTTGGCGGCGTGACACTATGTCGAAACGTGCTGATAGGAAACAACTTTCGGCCATTCAAAGGGCGGTGTGTCAGCCAGAATTGTGGGGAAGCAGATGTTTGGGTCTTTGGCGAAAAATCTGTTCGGTTCGGATAATGACCGCGCTGTCAAAAAGTTCGCGCCGCAGGTCGCGGCCATTAACGCGCTGGAAGATGAATGCGCGACGCTGAGTGATGAGGTGTTGGGCGCGTCTTTCACCGATCTGCGTGCCCGGGTCGACCAGGGCGAGACGCTTGACAGCCTCCTGCCAACCGCCTTCGCGCGGGTGCGCGAGGCCGCAAAACGCGCCCTTGGCCAGCGGCATTACGATGTCCAGCTGATGGGTGGCATTGCACTTCATTCTGGCCAGATTTCTGAAATGAAGACTGGTGAGGGCAAGACCCTTGTCGCAACGCTTGCTGTCTTTCTGAACGCGTTGCACGGCAAGGGTGTGCATGTTGTTACCGTCAATGACTATCTGGCGTCGCGCGACGCCGGCTGGATGGGGCGCGTCTATGAGCGCCTGGGGATGAGCGTTGGATGCATTACCGGCGATCTGGCAGATGACGAACGTCGCAAGGCCTATCGTGCTGACGTCACCTATGGCACGAATAACGAATTCGGCTTTGATTATCTGCGCGACAATCTGAAATTCCGTATCGAGGACATGGTCCAGCGCGGGCACCATTTTGCGATCGTTGATGAGGTTGACTCCATCCTGATTGACGAGGCGCGGACACCCCTCATTATTTCTGGCCAGGCAGAAACCAAATCGGACCAGTATCATGTTGCTGACAAGATCATCCCGGGCCTTGTGGCAGAGGATTATGATCTTGACGAGAAGGGCCGCACGGTATCGTTGAGCGAAGCCGGCATCGAGCATGCCGAGGAATTGTTGCGCGATGCCGGGGTGATGGGCGACGGCACGCTGTATGACATCGACAATGTCGGGCTGCTGCATCATGTCAATCAGGCATTGCGGGCGCACAAGCTGTTCCAGCGCGACACCCATTACATGGTCAAGAATGGGCAGGTGGTCATCATTGATGAATTCACCGGCCGCGCCATGGAAGGCCGCCGGTTCTCTGAAGGTCTGCACCAGGCGATCGAGGCGCGTGAAGGGCTGGAAATCCAGCCGGAAAACCAGACTGTCGCTTCGGTCACCTTCCAGAATTATTTCCGCATGTATGACAAGCTTTCGGGCATGACCGGAACGGCATTGACGGAAGCTGGTGAATTCTCGGAAATCTACAAGCTGGATGTAACCAGCATTCCGACCAATGTCGGCGTCCAGCGTCTTGACCATGATGACGAGGTATATCGGACCAGTGCCGAACGCGATCAGGCGGTGATTGACTTGATTGCCGACTGCCGGGAACGCGGACAGCCAGTGCTGGTTGGTACGGTCACCATCGACAAATCCGAAGCTCTGTCTGCGCAACTGAAAAAGCTGAAGGTGCCGCATCAGGTTCTGAATGCACGCTTCCATGCCGAAGAGGCACAGATTATCGCCGAGGCCGGGGTGCCGGGCGCGGTGACAATTGCTACCAACATGGCAGGCCGCGGTACGGATATTCAGTTGGGTGGCAATCTGGATATGCGCCTTGATGCGCTGTCCGAGGATGATGACGCAGGCCGCAAGAAGGTTGCTGAAGAGGTTGCCGAACGCAAATCGGCGGCGCTTGCGGCTGGCGGCCTTTATGTGATCGGCACGGAACGTCACGAATCACGCCGTATTGATAATCAGCTGCGTGGCCGGACAGGTCGTCAGGGCGACCCGGGCGCATCAAAGTTCTTCTTGTCGCTGCAGGATGATCTGATGCGGATTTTCGGTTCTGAAAAGCTCGATGGCATGCTGCAGAAGCTGGGTCTGGAAGAGGGTGAGGCCATTGTTCATCCCTGGATCAACAAGGCCGTTGAAAAGGCGCAGTCGAAAGTCGAGGCGCGCAATTTTGAAATCCGCAAACAGCTGCTGAAATTCGATGATGTAATGAATGACCAGCGCAGCGTCATCTTCGACCAGCGCAAGGAAATCATGACGGCAAGCGACGTTCAGGAAACCGTGGCTGAAATGCGCCGTGAGGCAGCCACACAGATTGTTGAACGGGCCATTCCGCAGGGCAGTTTCAACGATCAGTGGGACGCCACTGCGCTGAAGGATGATACAGCCCGCATCCTTGGGGTCGAGGTGCCGGCTGAGGAATGGTTCGCAGAGGATGGCGTTGCCGAGACAGAGATTGAAGAGCGGCTGACCGCCCTTGCTGACCGGCATATGGCGGAAAAGGCTGTGCGCATCGGCCCTGAAACCATGCGCATGGCAGAAAAGTCGCTGCTGCTGCAGGTGCTGGACCAGCAATGGAAGGAACATCTTCTCAGCCTTGATCAGCTGCGGCAGGGGATCTCGCTACGGGCCTATGCGCAAAAAGATCCGCTGAATGAATATAAGCGCGAGGCATTTGCGATGTTTGAATCGCTGCTGGCCGGTCTGCGCGAAACGGTCACAATGGTGCTGGCACATGTCGAAGTCCGCCAGCCGGAGCCGGCTGCTGAAGGCCCGACAGGTGAGGCTGGACCATCGCCCGCGCCAACCGCTGCCGCGGGTGCCGCGCCGCGCCGCAAGGTGTCACGTAACGAGCCTTGCCCCTGTGGTTCCGGCAAGAAATACAAACATTGTCATGGCAGGATCGCATAGTGATCAAATATCAGCTTGTCTGTGATGCAGAGCATGAATTTGAAGGCTGGTTTGGTGACTCTGCCGCCTTTGACTCGCAGAGCAAGTCTGGCCTCCTGTCCTGTCCTGTCTGTGGCAGCGACCATGTGCGCCGTGCCCTGATGGCCCCCAATCTTGCAAGCCCGAAAACCCGCGCCAGCAAAAGCGATACCAAAGCTGCCGACGCTACGGACCAGACCCCGCCGGCAGCCGGTCCGGTGGCGGGCCTGCCGCCCGAGGCGGCGCGCAATATGCAGGTTCTGGTCAATGAAATGCGCAAGCTGCAATCCAAAATTCGGTCCGAATGCCGCGATGTCGGTGACAATTTTGCCGAAGAGGCCCGCAAAATCCATTATGGCGAGACAGAGCCCGAGGGGATTTACGGCAAGGCTACGGCGGAAGAGCGCGAGGCGCTGGATGAAGAAGGCATTGCTGTCGTCGATATGCCCTGGCTTCCCAGAGATAACTGACTTCCAAATGGCAGATGGGCGCAAATGGCAGACAGGCGCAAATGGCAGACAGGCGCTGGCTGATGCCGTCAGTTGCGGTGGTCGTCAGCCATGTGTGCCACTGGCCGCATAATTAATTGCCAGGCTGCCAACCCGCATAAAGCCGTTTGCCCCGATCCGGCGCGCTGGCCGCGGTGCAAAACCGGTCATGTCATCAAGGACGATGCCGGCGGCGGCAAACTCGGCGCGCAATTCACCAGGGCGCACGAATTTGGACGGGTCATGCGTGCCGGCCGGTACCATGCGAACAACATATTCCAGCATGAATTTGGCCAATGCCAGTGCGGCAAGGGTGCGGTTGATCGTGGTAATCACGACGGTGCCGCCCGGGGCCAGCATCTGCGCAATGGCGTTGGCAAAGAGCTGCCGGTCAGCGACATGTTCGATGACCTCGGAGGCATAAATCACGTCAAACTTTGCGCCTTCAGCGGCCAGCGCCTCGGCAGTCTTGCAGTGATAATCAATGTCCAGCCCGCCAAGGGTGGCGTGCGCGCGTGCAGCCTCAATCGCAGGTGCGCTGGCGTCAATGCCTGTCACATCGGCACCGAGCCGCGCCATGGGTTCNGCCAGCAATCCACCACCACAGCCAATATCGAGAACGCGCAGCTCGGATAATGCTGCCCGTCCGCCGGCCTGCCTATCGCGTTTTTCTGTCCCGTCTCGGTCGGTGCCGATGCGGCGAATACTATCAAGGATATAGTCGACACGAACCGGCGTGAAGTCGTGCAAGGGCCGCATCGGACCCGTCATATCCCACCATCCGTCGGAAAGGGCGGAGAAGTTTCCAATTTCTTTTTCGTCTGCCGTTGTATCCACAGGCTTGCCCCGTTTCGCGGTTACCGCTATGACACTCACGTTTTTATCAAGCTCGCAACCATAGGGCAAAAATGGCGCTGATTGTTCAAAAATTTGGCGGCACCTCTGTCGGTGATCTGGATCGCATTCGTAATGTTGCCGCACGGGTCCAGCAGGAGGTCGATGCCGGCCATCAGGTTGCTGTTGTTGTGTCGGCCATGGCCGGAACCACCAATCAGCTTGTGTCATGGGCGCGCGATATTGGCCCCATCCATGATGCGCGTGAATATGACACCATTGTCGCCAGTGGTGAGCAGGTAACGGTTGGCCTGCTGGCGATCGCACTGCAGAATCTCGGGATAGATGCGCGGTCATGGCTTGGTTGGCAGGTGCCGGTGCGTACTGACGATGTGCATGGCGCGGCGCGCATTGACGCAATCGACACGGCTTTGATGCGCGAACGTCTGGCGGCCGGGCAGGTGGCAGTCGTTGCCGGCTTTCAGGGGATTGCGCCGGATGGCCGTATCGCAACCCTTGGCCGTGGCGGGTCTGACACGTCTGCGGTGGCATTGGCGGCGGCGCTGGAGGCTGACCGCTGTGACATTTATACCGATGTGGATGGTGTCTACACGACCGATCCACGGATCGCGCCCAAGGCGCAAAAGCTTGATGCCATCACATTCGAGGAAATGCTGGAAATGGCATCCCTCGGGGCCAAGGTTTTGCAGACGCGATCCGTTGCCATGGCCATGCGCCATAACGTAAACCTGCAGGTGCGCTCCAGCTTCAGTGACGCCACCGGGACCCTTGTCGTGAATGAGGATGCAATCGTGGAACAGGAAAAAATCAGCGGAATCGCCTACAGCCCGGACGAGGCAAAGGTTACAATTCAGGGCCTTCCCGACAAGCCGGGCACNGCGGCTGCCATTTTCGGAGAATTGTCGGAAAACCACATCAATGTTGATATGATTGTGCAAAGTGCCACTGGCGAGGGGCAGGGTGCTGACATCACCTTTTCGCTTGGCAGAGGCGACCTGGCAAAAGCGCTGGAGTTGATCAATGCCGGTCGAGACAGGCTTGGTTTTCAAGATCTGGTAGCCACCGAGAATGTGACCAAGATTTCGGTGGTTGGCATGGCGATGCGTTCACAACCGGGCGTTGCAGGCACAATGTTTGAAACGCTGGCTGAACGCGGCATCAATATCGAGGTGATCTCCACTTCCGAAATCAAGATTTCGGTTCTGATCGCCTCGGAATATACCGAGCTTGCCGTCCGCAGTCTGCATTCGGCTTTCGGGCTTGATGCCGAGGACTGAGCAAAGGCTGGGCTGAGCCGCGTGCATTACGGTGCGCGATGTCGTGGGCTGGTCATATGGCGCCTCATGCACATTGCAAAGTAAGCTGTTGCAATCTGGATGTTATTGGCTAATCTTGAAGCAATTTCCATAGTGTGCTTGGGCTGGAATAATGGAGACGCCCTCTCGCGATGATATCCATCAGGACGACAGCTTCGAGGCGATCGGAGCTGAGCTGTCCTGTGCGCGCATTGCACAGGGGATGCAGATTGCTGAAGTTGCCCAGCTGTTACGCATTTCAAAGCATTATCTAAAGGACATTGAGGCCGGGTCTTTTGACCAGCTGCCCGGCCCGACTTATGTCTCCGGCTATCTGCGTTCCTATGCACGGGTAGTCGGCTTGGACGCGGTGGCGCTCACCAATCGCTATCGCGAATTGCTGAATGGTGAAACTGCAGCCATACATTACAAATTTCCGGTCGACAGCCAGCATCCGCAACGGTCTGGGGCGATGGTGGCCTCGATCATTGTGATGTTTGCCATCGTCGGCTATGGCGGTTGGTACGCGATGGGAAAGCCTGATCTGACTGGCTGGACCGGTAATGATGAGGCTGTTGTCGCTAATAACGTCGTTGAAGAAGCTGCCAGCAAGGGTGGAACGCCCGCAGCCATTATTTCAGCTGATAGCGGACTGGATGTAGCCGATGTCGATGCATTCACAGGGGCGCTTGAAACTGATGGTGAAACCGGTGCTGATGTGGCGTCGACCAGCTTGGTCGAAGATGATGCACAGGCTCTACGGGCTGAAGGCGGCACTGCTGACCTCGCCGCGACGGCAATTACAGAATCACCCACCTTTGCTGAAACCGGTCTTTCTGCCGACCCTGGCAGTGTGGATCTGGCGGATTCCACCCAAACGGACCCGGGCCAAACGGGTTCTGGTCAAACGGACTCTGGTCAAACGGACTCTGGCCAAACAGTCTCTGACCAGACAGATGGCGCTATAAACCTGCAGGCTGATGCAGCGCTGCAGTCGTCACAGACGCCGGTTACACAGACAGCTTCCCTTGCCGAGAGCGATCCGGCTGCGCCGACATCTTCCACCGGTTCAGCCGAAGACACGCCGGCTGTTGCAGATGCATCAGCTGTCTTGCCGAACACAATCACACCCGCGCAGGATTTGGACAGTGAATCATCCCTTTCCGGCGTGGCCTATGCGGGGCAGCCCGATATGGCCACTGAAATCACCATTCGCGCAACCGGTACGAGCTGGGTGGAAATCATCCGCAATAATGGTGAAGAGGTGATGACCCGCCTCATGCGTGATGGCGATATCTTTACGATTGATGGACGTGAGCGGCTGTATCTGAGCACAGGCAATGCTGGTGGAATAGAGCTTGTCTTTAGCGATGGTCTGACCAAATCTGTCGGGGAAAAGGGCGAAATTCTGCGCGACCTGCCGCTGGATGCAGAGCGGCTTCGCAACCAGCTCTAGCAACGATAACCTTCATTTTCTGTCTGGTGTATTTCGACCACCAGCAATAAAACCGCCTGCAGGGCCTTTCTGCCTGTGCGCTATATTTTCGGCCCGTGGCGCAACTGTTGGCTGGAAAGGTGGCTGCCAAACGGCTATAGAAGCGTCAACCTATGCGCGCGCTGCGTGCAGCAACAGAGGAACAGCCCCGTGGCCAACGCCTATCGCCCATACAGGACCATTGAACGGCGCAGCTGCCGGCAGATCATGGTGGGTTCGGTGCCGGTTGGNGGTGATGCNCCNATTTCGGTGCAGACCATGACCAACAGTCTNACTACNGATGTTGCCGACACGNTGGAACAGATCAATCAGGCGGCAGAGGCTGGCGCTGATATTGTGCGCGTGTCATGCCCGGATGAGGGCAGCACGGCTGCCCTGCGCGAGATTTGCCGACAGAGTCCTGTGCCGATTGTTGCGGATATCCATTTCCATTATCGACGCGCCATAGAGGCAGCAGAGGCTGGCGCGGCCTGTTTGCGGATCAATCCCGGAAATATNGGGAATGAAGANCGNGTGCGNGAGGTGATCCGCGCCGCACGTGACCACGGCTGTTCCATGCGAATCGGGGTCAATGCCGGGTCGCTGGAACGCCACCTTCTGGAAAAATATGCCGAACCCTGCCCCGAAGCGCTGGTGGAATCAGCGCTGGATCACGCGCNAATCNTGCAGGATAACGACTTCCATGAATTCAAGATTTCGGTGAAGGCGTCTGATGTCTTTCTGGCGGTTGCCGCCTATCAACAGCTTGCCGATGCAATTGATTGCCCCCTGCATATCGGCATCACCGAGGCAGGCGGCATGCGTGCCGGCACGGTCAAATCTGCGATCGGGCTTGGCGGGCTGCTCTGGGCAGGCATTGGCGACACAATTCGGGTGTCGCTGTCTGCCGACCCGGCCGAAGAGGTGCGGGTAGCCTATGAGATGTTGAAATCCCTGGGACTGCGGCGGCGCGGTGTCACAGTGATTTCATGCCCGTCCTGTGCGCGCCAGCAATTTGATGTGATCAGCACCGTCGCCACGATTGAAGAGCGGCTGTCCCATATTGATGTGCCGATGACGGTGTCGATTATCGGATGTGTTGTAAACGGTCCTGGCGAGGCACGCGAGACAGATATCGGGCTGACTGGCGGCGGACGTGGCACCCATCAGATCTATGTGTCGGGACTGGCTGATCATCGCTTGACGGATGGCGATATCGTCGAGCATGTTGTCGGCCTTGTTGAAGAGCGCGCACGCGCAATCAAGGCGGATGCAGACGCTGCGTCTGACTAGCCCGTCCCGCCAGCATTCANCTACAGGATCAATCAACATGTCCCGACTNCAACCCGCAAGGGGAACCTCCGATCTTCTACCCGATGCGATGGCAGCCCATCANAGAGTGGTTTCGACAGCGCGCGGTACAGCTGGCCTCTATGGCTTTCAGGAGATGGCAACGCCGATCTTTGAATTTGCCGAGGTGTTTTCGCGCCCCCTTGGCGACAGCAGCGATGTGGTTACCAAAGAAACCTATAACTTTACCGATCGTGGTGGCGAGACCTTCACATTGCGTCCGGAAAACACNGCTGGCGTTGTACGGGCGATGATCTCCAACGGTTTGACGCAGAGCCTGCCGCTAAAGTTTTTCTATGCAGGCCCCATGTTCCGGTATGAGCGCCCGCAAAAGGGACGGATGCGCCAGTTTCACCAGATTGGTATTGAATATCTGGGCCCGACAAGCGGGCTGGCGGATGCCGAGATTATTGCCTGTGGCGCGCGCGTGCTGGCTGATCTCGGTGTGCTGGACAAATGCGTCCTGCATCTGAATTCNCTGGGCGACACCGATAGCCGCGCTGCCTATCGTCAGGCGCTTGTGACTTATTTCGAGACCCATGCCGATGCCCTGTCTGAGGATAGCAAGGCACGATTGAAGACAAACCCCCTGCGTATCCTTGATTCGAAGGATCCTGCCGACCGCGCCATTCTGGCGGATGCCCCGCGGCTGGACGCGCATCTGAATGATATCTCCAAGGCGCATTTTGCTGCTGTGACAGCTGCCCTTGACGCGGGTGGCATTGACTGGATGTTTGACCCGCTGCTGGTGCGCGGGCTCGATTATTATTGCCATACCGCCTTCGAGTTCATCACCGATGCGCTGGGTGCGCAGGGCACGGTTCTGGGCGGCGGCCGTTATGACGGCCTGTCAGAGATGCTGGGCGGCCCGCCCGTGCCCGGCGTTGGATGGGCGGCCGGTATTGAACGGCTATCAATGCTGGCAGGTGCTGTTAGTGCTGACGCGCCGCGCGTGGCGGTGATGTCCGCCGAGGATAATGCTGACAGCACCGCATTCGCCCTTGCCGAGACATTGCGCGCTGCCGGCATCCCGGCTGATCTTCCGACAGGCGGTGCCATCGGCAAGCGCCTGAAGAAAGCAGACCGGGCCGGAATTCGCTTTGCGGTCATCATTGGTGGCGACGAGTTGACTGGCGGCACTGTGCAATTGCGTGATCTCGGTGCCGGTGCGCAGGAAGAGGTGGCGCAGGACGCACTGGTGGCCGCATTGGCGGCCAAGCTGGCCGAAGAGGCAGTCTGATGAGCCTTGATCTGTCCATGGACAAAGTGCTGGCGCGCCGCGCCGAAGTTGAGGAACGCCTGTCACAGGCAGCCGAAATGGCGCCCGCCGAAATGACNGCACTGTCGCGTGAACTTGCCGAATTGCGTCCGGTCTGTGATCAGGTGGCGCTGGTGCGCCGCCTGGTGAGCGAACGCGAGGCCGCCGTAACGCTGNTGGGCGAGGCCGGTGATGATGCCGAAATGGCAGAAATGGCACAGCAGGAAATTGAGGATATTGACGCCCAGCTTCCTGATGCGCAGAAGACATTGCAATTGCTGCTTCTGCCGCGTGACAAGGATGATGCGCGAAACGCCATTCTTGAAGTGCGCGCCGGTACCGGCGGTGATGAGGCCGCATTGTTTGCGGCCGATCTGTTCAGCATGTATCAGCGTTTTGCCGCCCGNCTTGGCTGGCGTTTTGAAGTCATGGAAATTTCCGAGACAGGGATTGGCGGGTATAAGGAAGCCACGGCCACCATCGCCGGGTCAGATGTATTCGCCCGGCTGAAGTTTGAATCAGGTGTGCATCGTGTGCAACGGGTGCCAGAGACCGAGGCAGGCGGNCGCATTCACACCTCGGCGGCNACTGTCGCTGTATTGCCGGAAGCCGAAGACGTCGATATCGATGTCCAGGAAAGTGATCTGCGCATCGATGTNTTTCGGGCATCAGGTCCNGGCGGACAGTCGGTCAACACCACCGACTCGGCNGTGCGGATCACCCATATCCCGACGGGCATTGTTGTCAGNCAGCAGGATGAAAAGTCACAGCANAAGAATCGCGCCAAGGCNATGAAGATCCTGCGCGCCCGGCTCTATGATGCCGAACGGGCACGCGTGCAGGCAGAACGTGCAGCCTCGCGCAAAGGGCAGGTCGGATCAGGTGACCGGTCAGAGCGCATCAGGACCTATAATTTNCCGCAGGGACGCGTCACAGACCACCGGATCAACCTGACCCTCTACAAGCTTGAAAAAGTAGTTGCCGGCGAAGCGCTTGACGAGGTGATCGAGGCGTTGGTTGCCGAAGATCAGGCGCAGCGNCTTGCCGAGGGCGGGTCCGATGACGCGGCGACATAATCTGCCTGTGCAGGGCATCGGGCAAGCTGAGCAGCACGGACGAACGCCGCATGTCGGCCATCGCCGCCTATCTGGCNGGCACTGATAATGGATGCCCGCATCATTCTGAACCGCATAGCGGCGCGCCTGGTCACGGCCGGTGTTGACACTGCGCGGCTGGATGCGCGGATATTGCTGGCGACAGCCCTTGGCCGTGACGATGCGGTGTTGCCGCATGAAACGCTGTCACACTGGGATGATGATCTGGAAGATGCTTTGGCCCGCCTTGTAGATCGGCGTCTGGCCGGTGAGCCTGTCAGCAGGATCAGGGGATGGCGCGAATTCTGGTCACTTCGCTTTNTGCTGTCTCCCGACACGTTGGACCCGCGTCCTGATTCAGAAACACTGGTTGCAGCAGCGCTTNAGGCCGGACGGTTGATGTCCACGCCGCGCNTTCTCGATCTGGGAACAGGTAGTGGCTGTCTGTTGCTGGCCTGCCTGTCCGAGTTGCCAGATGCCACTGGGCTCGGCCTCGATATAAGCAGCGCGGCTGTCGNTATTGCGGCGCAGAATGCAACGCACCTTGCGCTGGCTGAACGCGCAGATTTCGCGACCGCCAGCTTTGCTGATGATCTGGATGCCTATGGCATGTTTGACCTGGTTATCTGTAACCCGCCCTACATACCCGCAGGCGAGGTGGCGACACTTGCACCCGAGGTCACCAAATTTGACCCTGCGCGCGCGCTGGATGGCGGGGAAGACGGGTTGGCGTCATGGCGGGAGGTCTTGCCCGCGATTGCGCGTCGTCTGGCTTCGGACGGGCAGGCTTTTGTCGAGATTGGTGCCGGGCAGCAGGCCGCGGTTACTGCCATTGCGGCTGATTGCGGACTGNCCATTTTCCAAAGTCACGCCGATCTTGCNGGTATTGTNCGCTGTCTTGGAATGCGTCATGCAGCCGCCGGCGTTTCCTCTGGTGGCTAATTTCAGCCTAAGGGACATTTCCCCTTGAAAAAGGGGATAAGGGGTGGCTATTGTTCATTCGGTTCGACATGAGCGAGTGCCATTGTCCACCACACCTCCAGATATGGCGGTTTGAATTGCAGGCCGATTGCCGGGCATCCTTTGTCCGCACAACCTGCAAATAACAATGAAATAACCGGTAAACAGGTATTATGAGACAACCTCAGAATGCGAAGCGCGGTCGCGGTCGTGGCCGTCGTGGTAATGGAAACGCACAACCAAATGTGCCAAACCGCAACACCTCCTATGAATCCAATGGCCCAGATGTAAAGCTGCGCGGCAACGCCCAGCAGCTCAACGAAAAATATCTGGCGCTGGCCCATGATGCAGCCGCCGCGGGCGAGCGCATTACCGCCGAAGCCTACACACAGTTTGCCGACCATTATTTTCGACTGCATCAGGCCGCAATCGACGCTGCCGAGGAACGGAAGGCGCAACACGCTGCACAAGCTGCAGAACGCCAGCCACGTGCTGAATCGCAGCCGCAGCCCGAAGATGCGCCACAGCCCGAAACACCCGCCGGCGATGCCGCCGCCGAAGTCGTCGACCTGTCACCAGCCAAACTGTCAGAAATGGTTCAGGAAGAGCAGGACTCCGCGTCTACAGGGTAACCGGCACTGGCCCCTAAACGGGCCCTTAAACTGGGCCGTGATGGCGTGGTGCTAGTCGAGGACGACCAGGTTGTCCCCGGTGTTGACCTGGCCACCAGTCAGAATCTCTGCGAAAATACCCAGATCAGTATGGCCAAAAGCCTGCTCCATGACCGGCAGATAATGCGGTCCGCGAACAGCTGTTTCCGGGTCGACATCAATCGCCGCGCAGCGCCCGACAGGCGCAACAATACGTAATTCCGCATCGCCAAGTCGTACCCTCTTGCCGACCAGTGCATTCTCGGCAAAAGGGGTTTCCGTATTCAGCATGATATTCAGGCGGAACCGCCGCTGGTCTGGGCGTGTACCGGTGGCGGTGCCAAAGCTGGCAACCGAGGCAGTGCCCCCAAGTGAGATCAACGCATCCTTCGTATCGGCGTAGGACCCGTCAGTAACACGCATCAGATGTGGCGCGCCGGGGATCTGGTGGCCAACAAGACTGGCGAAAAACGCATCAATTTCGGCGACGCCGTCATCACTGTCCATATCGCCTGATACGACGCATCTTCCGCGATGGTGGATGCTGAGCTTTGTGCCGTCAAAGGCACAGGTCAGTTCGGCGAGCTGTTCGAATTGCATCTGCTGCAGGAAGAAAGCCTTTTTGTGCCAGATGCCTGGGGGTGACTGTTCATGACGCGCATGGCCGTTACCAACCGCAAATATCCGGTCGTCGGGAAAATGCCTGCCTGCCTGCAAGGTCACGCTGTCACGGCAGGCCCCTTCAAGGCCCTTCACCGGAAAATGCCAGAGAGACTCGACTGTCATGGAATGCTGTGACATAGCGGTCTCCGGCCTTGTTGATTCAACTTGGGTTCATTCAGTTTGGGGTAACCCAGCCTGAAATCAGTGTGATATGGCGATGGCGGTCATTCTGCCGCGAGATCAGAGGGCAGCAGGTCCATTGCAGCAAAATGCAGTGATCCGGTTGCCGCCACCTCGGCCTCGACAAGTTCGACACGTTCTTCGAATACATCCAACAGCTCTGGCGGGATTTTTTCGCCGGTTGGCAGGCTGACAGTCATCGGGTTGACCTTGCGGTTATTGACGATGATCTCGTAATGCAGATGTGGCCCTGTGGACCGGCCGCTGGAGCCGACATAACCGATCACCTCTCCCTGTGCGACGCGCGCGCCTGGCGTGATGCCATTGGCGATGCGCGACATATGGGCATAGGCGGTGGAATAGGTGCTGTTATGGCGAATCTTTACATAGCGCCCGTAAGAGCCAAGCCACCCGGATTTCATGATTACCCCGCTTCCCGCAGCAATAATCGGGGTGCCGGTGCGGGCGGCAAAATCAACGCCCTTATGCATACGGTTATAGCCACTGATGGGATGTTTGCGCATGCCGTAGGATGATGACAGGCGGGCGCCGGAAATGGGTGTGCGGATCAATGTGCGGGCCGCCGAGTTTCCGTCGCGGTCATACCAGCCAACGCGCGAGCCTTCATGATCAAACCGGTAATAGCCAAGCTGCTTGCCTGACAGCATCAGGCCTGCATAGTGAAGCCGGGTTTCCACCAGCGCGCCGGTAATGCCGTCAACTGCCTGTTCATAGAGAAGTTCAAACGCATCGCCGCCGCGCACCTCGCGTTGGAAATCGACAGAAAAGCCCATGACGCGGATATATTCCGCAAGCGCGGCATCAGGGATGTCACTCTGGCTGGCTGCGCGATAGATTGAATCCTCGATCACGCCCTGTGCATAGGCCACATAACGTTCCACCGGACGGATAGCCGTAAACGCAATCCAGCCCTGTTCCGGGTCGCGTATGGCGTAGACGTCACGCCCATTCTTTGTGGTGAAGGCAAATCCGTGTTCGGTTGCCCGCACTTCAAGGCCGATCGGTAATGCGCGAAGGCTGGCCCGCCCGACAATTTCGGTGATCGCGGCAGCCGTGTCATCCTTTGTGAAGCCGGCCCGGACCAGCAATGTAGCGAGACCTTCACCGCTTTTCAGCTTATATGTGTCCTCGCGTGTTGATTGCTGCCCGGTCTGCAGCGCCACCATTTCACTTATGGTTGCTGTAGATTTCGGCAGGATGTCATTCAGGTCAGGTCGCGCGACCGGCAATGTCATCAACACGGGTTCACTGGGAAGTGACAGGACAAAATCCGGCTTTGGCAGCGGCAATACTGTCCCGCTTGTGCGAATCGGCTCCATGGCCAGACCTGGGGTTGAGAATGTTGCAGCCACCAGTAAAGGCGCGGCCAGCACCGTTACAGTAAATGCTGATGCAAGATGGGCGGCGGCCCTGCTAAAAAGCGAATTTCCGTGTGCCATGCGGGGTGCCAAGCGGGCGAAACTGCGAATCATCCGGCTATTCCAAACAAACCATTAACAGTATCTGCCGAGGCGCTGCCACCGCAGAATGAAGGCGTCATATTTTAAGAAGTAACTTTATTGGTCAATAGAGCGCAAGAAAATTTGATACGAATCAGAAATTTGCGGCCAGTCGTTAGAGTGAATTATGGCTTCTTTACGTATTAATTTGCCTCTCAGATCGGTGGATTATCCTGCAATCCGAAGAAACGACTCCCCAAAACACCCCGCAACTGCTATATACAGAGCGTCGAAAAAAGCCGCAAAAAGTCAGCGTGGCCGTCAGGCAAGACATATGCCAACCGACGGAATGCGCGACTAAAACAGGTAAATTCGAAAAAAAATGAAAAAGCGTGTTTTTAGGGGTGGACAGCAGCATTGGTCCGGCATATAAACCGCGCTCGTTGCCCCTCCGGGCAGCGCCTTACCGGAGATTTCGGACTGTCTGAAAGCACCGGTCGCTATTTGAAAATGTAAGAGCATTTGGAAGAGATTCGCGGGTGGCGGTGCGTTATGAACGTGTCGTCCTTTGTAAACACAAAGCCAGCCCGATGGATCTTTGAACGCTTACTTCAATGTGAAGTAGATGAACATGGATTAAATTGGGCGGGCTATGTTCACGGAGAAATCCGTTGAACCAGTCTAACCTAAGAGTTTGATCCTGGCTCAGAACGAACGCTGGCGGCATGCCTAACACATGCAAGTCGAACGCTATCTTTGATAGAGTGGCGCACGGGTGAGTAACGCGTGGGAACCTGCCTTTTTCTGCGGGACAACGGTTGGAAACGGCCGCTAATACCGCATACGCCCTACGGGGGAAAGGTCCGCCGGAGAAAGAGGGGCCCGCGTTAGATTAGCTAGTTGGTGGGGTAATGGCCTACCGAGGCGACGATCTATAGCTGGTCTGAGAGGATGATCAGCCACACTGGGACTGAGACACGGCCCAGACTCCTACGGGAGGCAGCAGTGGGGAATATTGGAC
>NYYG01000052.1 GCA_002686685.1 SAR116 cluster bacterium
TGTCGAACGCGTCTTCGCTGTTCCGGTGCTTGGCTGCCCCATTCTGTTCGGCGTGTCGGCAAATGACCGGAGGTGGGCGGACAACCGGTCGGCCGATTTCCTTGGCTGGAAACCGCAGGACAATGCCGAAGCGCATCTGGCAAGGCTGGATGCGGAACAGGGCGATCCTGACCCGGCGGCCCCGGATTTCCACCATATCGGCGGGCCTTATGTCGACATGCCGGTGATGACCGATGCGGATAACGAGGCCTGATCCGGATTCCTGAGTCCAAGGGTATCGGCGGTTGGCTGGCCCAGTCCTGTTCAGATCAGAGCCGTAGGTGTTTCAAAAAATACTCGAAATATCAATGGTCTGCTCAATGGAATTGATCCGTCTTGCAACCTGATTGCATGTCGTTTCATTCCAGAGCCTGAGAGCAAGGCTCTGATATTTCTCAAAGAGCTGATCTTGATCGTAGGGGTCCTGCCAGTCACCACGGTTGGTCTCGACAGAGGCATGAAACCGGCTGCCATCCTTCATGAAGACGGTGACAGAAGCGGGACGCAGGTCGGGCAGCCTTTCCGTCATGGAGTGATCCTCCCGAACTGTGACACGTTTTGCCAAGGCAAGGGTATGCGGGTCTGTCAGCGCGTGACCCGAAAAACTCTCCACCCCGGAGGTGCCGGTCACAAGCGTCGTGGCCATGGCGAACGGAACCGAGAATTTCGCCGCCAGCATGTTGCGTGGTGACTGATCGTCAAGTTCGGCCGCGAGGCTGTAGCTGTCGACCTCGATGCGATCGATGGCTTCATGGTCGGCAAGCTGTNNNTGNTGCNCCATGAGTTCAANCAAGGGCGTCCAGNGCGGCATGGTTGTAGCGGCAGCAGGCGTGCAGCTTGAAATAGTTCCGTGTGATCTCGAACCGCTCTCCCAGTTTTTCGCATGCTGCGTCATGATTGAATTCTGTGCCGACGACAGCCCCGAAGACAGAGCTGATCCCGTCGCTTTCACCTGACACCCCGGCTTGCAACAGCCTGCAGGCGAGGTAGGCCATCTGGTTGCTGACGCCGGTATAGGCGTTCCTGACGGTGCCGCCCTCGAGCATGGTCTTGCGGCTGGTCGCCAGTGTCAGGCTGCTGACGATGTTAAGCAGTTCGGCAACCTGAGTTTCGTTCAGCCGGTGCAGGGCGGCCAGTCCGGCTGCGGCCCCCAACGTTCCCCAGGTGCCGTGGGGATGCATGCTCATCCGCAGTTTGGTGCCGATGCCGGCACGCGCCGCCACGTCATAGCCGATGATAAAGGCGCGGAGAAACTCGGTCCCGGTCGCGCCTGTCTCTTGCGCAGTTGCCAGCAGCGCTGGGAAGACATGCATGCCGGGATGACCTCTTGCGAACTGGCTTCCCTCATCCATTTCCAGAACGGTGCCCGCCATTCCGTTCAGAAACGCGGCAGTCTGCGGATCGGCCGTCCTCCCTGTTCCCAGAATGGTGGCTCGTCCATCAGGCTGACCTGCGTTCACAAGCGCCTGCATGTCCGGTTCGGCCATGCCGCCGACAATCGCACCGACGCAGTCCATCATCACGAGCTTGGCGCGGGCCACTGCCTCTTCGGGGATATTGTCCATCTCCATGCTGGAAATGAAACGCGCCATGTCGGGCAGAAAGAGGGGGCTCATCGATCGTCTCGTCGCAATAACTGTCACCGGTGCGACAATTTTCATCAAAAATTGCTTGATGGTGAAGGCATTTATTCGGTTTGATGANNAAGGGAACCAGTGGTCGCCAATCAAGGACGGCCGGACCAGGAGGAAATATATGTCTAAAATTATTCCGCACCTCGGCGGCTCGCGCCGTCGCTTCATCCGCAACGCCGGCGCCACTGTCGCGCTTGCTTCCACCGGACTGTCCATGCCGCATATCGCGCAGGCAGCAGGCACGGTGAAGATCGGCCTGATCCACCCGGCGACTGGCTGGGCCGCATACCCGGCTGCTCAATTGCGCTATGGCGCGCAAATGGCGATTGCCGACATCAACGCCGCTGGCGGTATCAAGTCGATGGGCGGCGCACAGATCGAGGCACTGCTCGGTGACTCACAGACAAAGCCGGAAATCGGCGCTGCCGAAGTCGAGAAGATGAACGAAGCCGGCGTCCACGCCCTTCAGGGCTGCTACCAGTCGGCTGTCGGCCTTGCTGCGTCTGCGGCTGCCGCCAAATACAATATCCCGTTCTCAGTCGATGTCGGTGTGTCGGACAAGCTCGTCGGCAGAGGCCTTCCCAACGTGTTCCGCATGGCTGACGGCTACGGCCGGATTGCCCGCGACGCGTCGGCTTATCTGGGTGAGATCAACGCCGCCGCCGGTTCCCCGGCGAAGACCGTTGTCATTGTCCATGAGGAGTCCGAATTCGGTACCGGTACGGCAAAGCTGCTNACACCGGCACTTGCCGAGCGTGGCCTGACGGTTGTGGATACCATCAAGCACGCAAATCCGACCCGGAACTTCGACAACATCGCGCTCCGTATCAAGTCGGCAAAGCCGGACATCATCATGCCGATCAACTACCCCGGCGAATATGTGCTTCTTGCCAAGACACTGCGCCAGCAGCGTGTTGATTTCATGACCAGCTTCTCGGTCCTCGGTGGTGGATTTAACTTCAAGTTCATCGATGATATGCCTGAAATCGCTGAAAATATGATCGATGTAAACCACTGGTACGACCCGCGGTCGGCATCCGGTCAGGCGATGCGCAAGCGCACCGAGGCAGACGGCAAGTACTTCACCTTCGAAGTCTATTGCGCCTACATGTCGATCATGTTCCTGGCCGACGGTTTCGAGCGTGCAGGCTCGACCGACAAGGACGCTGTCAACGCGGCACTGGCAACCTCGACCCTTGAGGTCGATTTCATGCCCTATGACAAGACCGAGATGGTCAACGGCCAGAACATGGGTTCGCGCGCTGTGGCCATTCAGGCCCAGAACGGCGACTGCCAGGTTGTCGCGCCGTCCGCCTATGCGTCTGCAAAGGCCGTTTTCCCGCGCGCCTGATCGCGGAGTCCAAACAGCCGGGCAACCAGCCAAGCATGGTTTTGGTTGCCCGGTCTTTCTTTCCTGAACCGGGCTGACCATGTTTTCTGCCTCATTGTCGATGTTGNCGGCCGCGATCACCAACGGCCTGATGTATGGCGCGATCTATGCGCTTGTCGCACTTGGTCTGACCCTGATCTATGGCGTNCTGCACATCATCAATTTTGCCCATGGCGCCATGCTCATGCTGGCGCTCTATGCGGCGTTTTTCCTGTTTCACCTGTTTGGCATTGATCCCTATCTGGCGATTGTCATCGTCACGCCGGCGGCATTTGTTTTCGGCTATGTGATTTACCGCTGGGGTGTCGGCAAGCTGTCCGGCGGACGTGACCAGAATATNCTGCTGATCACACTCGGACTGTCGATCATCATCGAGAACGGGGCGCTGTTCTTCTTCACCGGCGACCAGCAGACCGTCAGCCTGTCCTACAGTTACGAGGCCGTGGATCTCGGCTTCGTCTTCCTGTCCTATCCGAAGATCATCTCCTTTTTTGCCTCGCTGCTCATCTGCCTGCTGTTGTGGGCGTTGATGACGAAGACCGATCTTGGACGTGCCATCCGCGCCGTTGCCAAGCAGCGGGAAGGGGCGCGCCTNGTCGGCATCGATGTCGAGAATATCTTTGCCATCACCTTTGGCATCGGCATCGCCTGCCTTGGCGCGGCGGGATGCATGTTGCTGCCGATCTTCTACGTTGATCCCTATACCGGGAACATCTTCGTCGTGATCGCCTTCACCATCGTTGTTCTTGGTGGCATGGGCAGCATTGTCGGCGCGCTTCTTGGCGGCTTTATCATCGGCATCACGGAATCGGTCGGCGGCCTGCTTCTTGGCGAAAGCCTCGGCCAGATCGGCATCTCGCTGATCTTCATCCTGATCCTGATTCTCAAGCCGACAGGCCTGTTCGGGAGCAAGGTCTGATGACAACGCGCAACTCCACACTGCTTTTCTGTGCCATCGGCTTTGCATTGCTTGCCTTTGCGCCGCTCGGCATTTCAAGCAAGTTCTATCTCGATATCCTGACGCTGATCTTCTTCACCGCCTATATCGGCCAGTCATGGAACATACTCGGCGGCTATGCCGGGCAGTTCTCCTTTGGCGGCGTGATGTTCTTCGGCACCGGCGCCTATGCGTCATCGATCCTCGTGAACTCATTCGGCGTTCCGGCGATCATCGGTGTTGTGGTCGCGATCCTTGCCGGCGCAGTGCTTGCGCTGTGTGTCGGCTATCTCAGTTTCCGTTCCGGCCTTCGCGGGTCCTATTTCGCGCTGATCACACTGGCTTTTGCCGAATTGCTGCGGGTGGTCGCCAATTCGCTCGAGATCACCGGCGGCGGTGTCGGGCTGTTCCTGACCTATGCGCCAGGGCTGCAGAACCTGCAGTTCAAGACGCCTGTCGGTTTCTATTATTTCGCGCTGATCCTGATGGCGATTTCTATCGCCATCGCGATCTGGCTGGAGAATTCGCGCTTTGGCGCGCAGCTGGTCGCCATTCGCGAGAATGAGGATGCGGCAGAAGCACTTGGCATAAACACGCTTCGNCGCAAATGCCAGGCGATCATGATCATGGGCGCCATGGGCGGTGCGGCCGGAACTTTCTATTCCCAGAAATATCTCTATCTCGACCCGCCGATCGCCTACAGCGTGCATCTGTCTGTAGAAATGCTGCTTGTGACCATTGTCGGCGGCATGGGGACCGTGTTCGGCCCGCTGATCGGCTCTCTGGTTCTGCATACCGTCAACGAGGTCACCCGCAACTTCATCGACACGCCGGGGCTGAGCCTGATCGTCTACGGTATCATCCTGATCATTATCATCAGCTATCTTCCGAACGGCCTGATCGGCCTGTTCAAGGGGCGTGGCTCGAAAAAGGCGGATGCCGCGCAGGGAGACGGCGATGCTTGATGTACGCGGNGCGACAAAGCGGTTCGGCGGTCTTGTCGCAGTGTCCGAGGTCGATCTTCATGTCGATCAGGGAGAGATTGTATCGCTGATCGGCCCGAATGGTGCNGGCAAGACAACGCTTTTCGCGATGATTGCCGGGTTCCTGAAATCGGACGGCGGCGAGGTGAAGCTGAACGGCACATCGATCCTCGGGATGAAGCCGCACATGATCTGCCAGATGGGCATGGTCCGTACATTCCAGATCACCCAGCCATTTGCAGGCCTGACAACACGTCAGAACATCATGGTCGGCGCCTATTCCAAAACTTCCAGCCAACCCGATGCCGAACGAAAGGCAGANGAGGTTGCCGAGATCGTGGGGATGACAGCACTTCTCGACCGGAATGCTGATAACCTGACAGTGGCAGGCCGCAAGCGACTGGAACTGGCAAGGGCCCTTGCCACCGGGCCGAGCCTGCTGCTTCTGGACGAGGTGATGGCCGGCCTGAACCCGACCGAGATCGACGAAATCGTCGCCGTGATCAAGGGCATTCGCGACACCGGCGTGACCATTTTCCTGATCGAGCATGTGATGAAGGCGGTGATGAACCTGTCCGACCGGACATATGTGCTGAATGACGGCAAGCTGATCGCCGCCGGAACGCCGGCGTCCGTGGCGGCCGACCCGCAGGTCATCGAGGCCTATCTCGGCCATGGCGCCGCTGAAACGATGGCGGGGGGAGCAGCCTGATGATCAGCATCCGCAACCTCGATGCAGGCTATGGCAGCGTCAGTGTCCTGCGCGACGTGTCGATGGAAATCGGCGAGGGCGAGATTGTCGCCGTCCTTGGCAGCAACGGTGTCGGCAAGACGACGCTGAACAACACGCTGTCAGGCCTGATCCGGCCGAGCGCAGGCGAGGTGANTTTCGAGGGATCGGTGATTTCCGGTCTGCCGCCGGCGGACATCGTGGCGCGTGGCCTGATCCATGTTCCCGAGGGCCGCAAGCTGTTCCCGAACCTGTCCGTGCGGGACAATCTGGAACTCGGCAGCTACAAGCGCGGCCGTGCCAACCGGTCGCAAAATCTGGACAAGGTGCTGGAAGTGTTCCCGAAGCTGCGCGAGCGGATCGAACAGCTTGCCGGCACATTGTCCGGTGGCGAGCAGCAGATGGTCGCCATTGGCCGCGGCCTGATGAGCGAGCCGAAAGTGCTTCTCCTCGACGAGCCGTCGCTTGGCCTGTCGCCGCTGCTGGTGGAGCAGATGTTCGCACTGATCAAGCAGATCAACGACACCGGACTGTCGCTGATCCTTGTGGAACAGAACGTGATCCAGTCGCTTGCCATCGCCGACCGTGCTTATGTGATCGAGGAGGGCAGCGTTACCCTTTCCGGGTCGGCGGCCGAATTGCGCGAGAACAGCGACCTGAAGAAATCCTATCTCGGGCTGTGATTCGTGTTTTATCTGGCGGTGAAGCCGCCATCGGCGACCACCACCTGNCCGGTGATGAAGCCCGCCTGTTCCGACAGCAGGAAGACAACAAGATTCGCGATCTCGTCCGCCGTGCCGAACCGGCCCATCGGGATCGCTGAGCGCAACGCCTCGAATCGGTCCGGGTCGGCCCTTGTGGCAGCGGTCATATCGGTGGCGATGGGTCCCGGCGCGACCGCGTTGACCCTGACATTCCGGTCGGCAAGCTCCAGCGCCAGCGATTTGGCAAGTCCGTTGATCCCGGCCTTTGACGCCGCATAGGCGGCGGCGCGCTGATGGCCGACGAGGCCGATCTGGCTGGAAATGAACACCATCGCGCCATGCGCTTCTGCCGTCAGGAACGGCGTGGCAGCGCGTGCCAGGTTGAAGCCTGCCGTCAGGTTCACATCGATGATGCGTGCCCAGTCGGCGCTGTCAGTGTCGACAGATGTCAGCAGCTTGATGATGCCGGCGCAGGCCACAATGCCGTCAAGGCCGCCAAGCCGTTCGGCTGCGTTTGCAACCGCATCGTTCAGCGCCGTTTCATCGGTCACATCTGTCTGGAAACAGAGGTCTTGCGACGTGACAGCTTCGAGATTGGCCAGCTGCTCCGCTGTCTGGATGGTGCCGCTGACCCGCGCGCCTTCGGCAACGGCAAGCCGTGCTGTCGCCAGCCCGATCCCTGACCCCATGCCGGTGATGAACAGGCGTCTATTGACAAGGGATGGCATCGGTGACCTCCTGAAAATCACAGTGATGTTGCAGCGTGACACAGGATTGGCCGGCGATGAAAGATGTTCTGGTGATTGTTCCTTTTCCGATGTCGGAGGAGAACCTGGCCCAACGCCGCGCGCAGCTGGATGCGGTCGAGCTCAGCGACCAGTTGCGTTTCACCTTCAAATCGACAAAAGCGGCGCCGCGCAATTATGTCAGCGAGGCTGATATGGTGCTTGCCGATGTCGGCATCCTCGAGGTTGGCCAGTCGGCGCAGGAGGATGGGTTCGATGCTGTTTGCATCGACACGATGAGTGATTCCGGCGTCGCCGCCCTTCGCTCGGTGCTGGATATTCCGGTAATCGGTCCCGGCCGNGCCTCGATGCTGACGGCGATGCTGCTGGGAAGCCGCTTCTCGGTCGTCACCATGTGGAAGCACTGGTTCCACCTCTATGAGAAGACCATCGGCGACCTTGGTATCCGGGACCATGTCGCCTCGATCCGCTCGATCGATGTCGCGCCAGACAATCAGGCGCTTCTTGCCGGCAAGGAGGAGGATATTTTCCCGCTGCTTCTTGCCGAGGCCGAGGCCGCCATCGCCGAGGACGGCGCCGAGGTCATTCTTTTGGGATCGACGACGATGCATCAGGCGCATCAGTTCCTGAGCGCGAGCCTTGATGTGCCGGTAATCAACCCCGGGCCGCTGACCTACAAGCTNGTTGAGGCGATGCTGGGCCTCGGCCTGTCACACAGCCGCGCCGCCTATCCTGCCTCTCCGGTGCCACGGACCGAGATGATTGCCGCCATGATGGCGGCAGCCGGTACTTTCGACCATTAAGGCGGACTTAGGTCTGGCTCAGGTCACCCCTGCCGGTCGAGTGTGTTCTCGCCCGCCATATAGACACGGACCTCGGTGAACAGCCCGTCCCTTGCTGTGAAGAAATTGCAGTTGGATTTATAGACAAGGCTGCCGTCGGGGAGCGTGTTGGTCACGCGGAAGCGCACGGCGATGTCTGCGCCGTTGCCGGCATCGACAAAATGGAACCGGTCGTGCCTGACAGCAGCGTGATGCGACCACAGCCTGTCGAACATGCCCTGGATCTCCTCATGTCCGTGCAGTTCGACGCCATGCGTCTCGACGGAGAACACGCAGTCCGGGGCGAGCGTCTCGAATATGAGGCCGGGATCCTGTTCGTCGACACCGCGAAAATAGGTCAGGACCAGCTGTTGAAGGCTGCTCATGCCGGTTTCATCTCCGCCATGTCGTTCCAGACCATCTGCGAGACAATGGTCTCGCCCTCCAGTTCAAACCTGTCGACGAACCGGATGCCGCTGAACCCGGTGCCGTCCAGCCAGCTGCCGGAGAGGGTGCCGAAGCAGAAGACCGTCGAACGGGTGCCGTGAAAGGCGGTATCGAATCCTTCATAGCTCTTCTTCACCGACTGATACCGCTGGCGGGCCCACGCCACCAGCTCGCCAAGCTCTGTAAAGCGCGCGTTCCCCGGAAAGGTCATGGTGAAGTTATCTGCCAGATGGGCCTTCGCTGCATCAAGATCGCGCGCCTCCATCGCCGCCAGAAAGCCGCGGACAATTTCTTCGGCCGGTCGCGGGGCAGATGCCGGCACCCGGCTCGTGCGCCCGCGCATGTAGTTGTCGGGATCCACTTCCTTGATTGTCACCGTCACGAAATCCGATGCCGCGCCGATTGAGGAACAGGCCGCGTCGGTCACGCGTTCGGCAAGCCTTTTCCTGACTTCGGCGTCATATCCCTTGATCAGCGTGCATTCGATCAGCGGCATCTTGTCCCTCCTTGCCGGGTGTTTGTTGAAATACAGGACCTTGGATACTCTAATGTAGAGGCAACCGGGCCGTCAAAAATGATGGTCTGCTTTCATTTTATGCTACGGTTTTTTCATGGAAACTCTTGCCCGAAAACTGATCGCCCGCGCCGCCGGGCAGCCCGGCGTCTCGGCAGGCGATGTCGTCATCTGCAAGGTCGATCTGGCGATGATCCATGATTCCGGCGGCCCGCGCCGGGTGAAGCCGATGCTGGAGCGGCTCGGGCGCCGCGTCTGGGACAGGGACCGGGTGGTTGTGGTCACCGATCACTATGTTCCGGCCGATACCGAAGAGACCCGCGCCATCCAGGCGCTGACCCGCCAATGGGTCCGGGACGAGGAGATCGCCAATTTCTATGACCAGCAAGGCATCTGTCACGTCGTGCTGCCTGAACGCGGACACCTGTCGCCCGGCATGTTCTGCGTCGGTGGCGACAGCCATTCGCCGACCGGCGGTGCCTTCGGCGCCTATATGTTCGGCATCGGCGCGACCGAAATGGCGGGGGTTCTGGCCACGGGTGAAATCTGGCTCC
>NYYG01000053.1 GCA_002686685.1 SAR116 cluster bacterium
TCATAGGCATCATCATCCAGCCTGCCTTCGATGATTCCGTCTTCGAGATACCTGTCGACCATATGTTCCTCCGCTCGCAGCAAGGTGAGCAATCCGGCCCGTGGCGTCCCGGCGCGCAAAGGGAGCATATGTCTGCTTCAGCTTTCCCTTATGCGAGAAGGCGCCACCACAGGCTTTTTCCATTTGGTAAAAGAATGCCGGATAAATCGGCTTTGTCCAATATTTTTTACCAAATGATAAAATTTTTACCTCGAGCCGCGCCTCGCCGCTTTCGCACCGCCCGGCTTTTTGACATCATGGGGCCAGATATCTCGCCATCAAAAAGGGAGCCGGTGATGAAAAGAACAGCCGAAGTCAGGAAAATCATCGCCTCGGTCGAGGATACGCATCGCGAAGCTGGCAAAACACTTGCCACGCCGAGCCGCAAATGCGTCGTCGCCGCGGTGATCAGCAATCCGCTGGCCGGTGTCGCAGACGGGGATCTGGATGTTCTGAAGGATATCGGCGCCGATATTTCAGCCCAGCTTGTGGCACGCGGCCTCGAGGCGCTCGGCGCCGGCCCGGACGATGTGCAATCCTATGGCAAGGGGGCGATCGTTGGCGTCGACGGCGAGATCGAGCATGCGGCGGCGCTGATCCACCCGCGGTTCGGGGCACCCGTTCGCGGCGCGCTTGGTGACGCCAGCGAGATCATCCCATCGACCAAGAAAATGGGGGGACCGGGCGCATCATTGGCTGTGCCGCTGACAAGCAAGCACAGCATCTGGGAGTTTGATCATATGGATGCAGCCGAGATGACTTTCCCCGACGCACCCCATGCAGGTGAAATTGTTGTCATTCTGGCGCTTGGCATCGGCGGTCGACCACTGAAGCGGATCAAGCCTGACTGACCCTCTGGCGCCCTAACCGGCCAATAACCGACCATCATGCCGCCGCAGGATTTACCCTCACGGCATTCAGGGATATGAGATGAACCCTCCTTGGAACTTTCTGGCACCGCTTGCCATTCTCGGCTTTCTGCTGGCCTATACAAAGCTGGCAAAGCGCATGAAAATCCCGAAACCCGTCTACTGGATCACGATGGTCGCTGGCGGGTTTCTTCTGATGTCCCTCTTCACTGCCGGCAGTTAGGACGATGCAGGGCGCGAACAGATTTCTCACCTGGCTGATTTGGTTTGTCACCGCAATGCTGACCTTGCGGGTCGCGGCCTGGTTCATCGAACAGCGCGCACATGACAAGGAATACTGGCTGATCTTTGCGCATGTGATCCCGTTCCTGCTGGTGATTTACGCAAGCGCGGTCATCCTGCTGTTTGCAAAGGGATGGCTATTCAGGAAATTTGCGAAGGATGCGGCGAAAACGCCGGGCCCGCGTGGCTGAGACACGCTTACCCTAGCGGCGCCACCGAAAGCCGCGTTCCGATAGCCGTTGCTGCACGCGCCCCGGATAATCAGTCACAATCGCATCGACCCTGAGGTCGATCATCGCCTCGATGTCGTCAGCCTCGTTCACAGTCCATGCGGCGACGGCCAGACCAAGCTCGCGCGCATGCGCAAGGTCGTCTGCACCAAGTTCGGTGAAATGCGGGCACCAGAGCGATCCGCCAGCCTTGCTGACTTCATCAGGCACGGACATATCCGGCTTGCTGAAATCCGGTGTCACGAGAATTGAGGAATCCTCGCCAACATCATGCTCGTTCTCCTGAAGCTGGGTCAGGAACGACAGCGGCATATCCGGCGCCTGGCGACGGCATTCTGCAAGAAGCGCCCAGTCGAAGCTGTGCAGCAAGGTCCGGTCCGCAAGCTTTGCCTCGCGCACGTCGCGGCAGATTACCGATACAATCCGCTCCCGCACCGCACTGTCCTGCGCAAAATCGGGATCAGACTTCAATTCCAGCATCAGGCAGGCGGTTGCATATCTCGGTTGCGACACCAGATGCAGCAATTCTCCCAAACGGGGCACCCTGATGCCGTCCATCTGCGCCTGATCAGGAAACCGGCGTCCATATTCGGTATCGGCATTCAGCCGGCCGATGTCGAACCGTTCAATCTCGGCCATCGTCAGGGACGCCACACGCGGATGCTCACCATTCAGAAAAGCACCGTCAGCCCCCCTTACAGCCGATCCGTGAAATTCGTGATTATGGGTGATGACCGGAATATCGTCGCGAGAGAGCAGGACATCGAACTCGAGCAGATCAACTCCGATCGACAGGGCAAAATCGAACCCGACAATACTGTTCTCGGGCAGGATACCGCGCGCCCCGCGATGCCCGACAACACGGATCGTGTTTTCATCGCCGGAGAATGCCGCAACCTGTGGAAAGTCGGTCATCGTTGCAGCCTCACGCCGGTCACCGGATCGAACAGATGAATATGCGAGGGGTTCACCGAAAATCTCTCACTGCCCTGCCCGGCTTCGATGCTGTGCACGCCGGCCAGGCTTACGGTAACCGGCTGCTCGCTGCCTGCCACCCGGCCATGAAGCAATGTATTAGCCCCCAACGGCTCGGCAATCTGCAGGGACAGCTCCAGCCCTCCCTTGTTGTCACGGACCAGATGTTCAGGCCGGATACCAAGTTTCACGTCACCATCCCCCGCATCCGCCTTGCCGATGGCGGCTCCCCTGAACATTACCTTCCCGCCGTCGATGCTGGCATCGAAAATGTTCATGGCAGGGCTACCAATAAACTGCGCCGCAAACAGCGTACGAGGTGTTTCATATACCTCAAGCGGCGTACCGACTTGTTCAGCCACGCCTTCATTCATCACGATCATCCTGTCTGCCATGGTCATAGCTTCGACCTGATCATGCGTCACATAGAGCGATGTCACCCCCAGCTTGCTCTGCAGCTCCCTGATTTCGAGCCGCATCTGCACACGCAGCTTTGCATCTAGGTTTGAAAGCGGTTCGTCGAACAGGAATACCGAAGGTTCGCGCACAATGGCCCGCCCCATTGCCACACGCTGGCGCTGGCCACCAGACAGTTGCCTCGGCTTACGATCGAGCAACCCTTCGAGTTCCAGCAGCCGCGCGGCCTCGCCAACCTTTTCATCAATCCGGTCTTTGGCAAGGCCGGCGATCTTCAGCCCGTAGCCCATATTCTGCCGGACCGACATATGCGGATAGAGAGCATAGTTCTGGAAGACCATGGCGATATCACGGTCCATCGGCTCCTTTTCATTCACGTTCTGGCCGTCTATCAGAACATCGCCAGATGTAACCGTCTCCAGCCCGGCGACCATCCGCAGCAAGGTGGATTTGCCACATCCAGACGGCCCGACAATGACGATGAATTCGCCATCGGCGATCCGGACGTCGATACCATGAATCACCTCGGTCGATCCGAAGTTCTTAGTGACATTTTGCAGCTCTAGTGTTGCCATCTTCTATTTCTCACTATCGACAAGTCCGCGGATAAACAGTTTCTGCATCGAAATGACGACTATCACTGGAGGTATCATCGCCAGGATAGAGGTGGCCATGATCACCGGCCAGTTGGCAGTATCATCACCAGACGGGAACATCTGCTTGATCCCCATGACAATGGTATTCATCTCGGGATCGGTGGTGATCAGAAGTGGCCAGAGATACTGGTTCCATCCATAGATGAACAGGATGACGAACAGCGCCGCCACGTTGGTGCGGCTCATCGGCACGACAATGTCGAGGAAGAAGCGCATCGGCCTCGCACCGTCCACACGTGCCGCTTCGGCCAACTCATCCGGAATGGTCATGAAAAACTGCCGGAAAAGGAAAGTGGCAGTGGCCGAGGCGATCAGCGGAAAGATCAGGCCATAATAGCTGTTCAGCATGCCGAAACCGGCTACGACCTCGAATGTCGGCACGATGCGCACTTCGACAGGCAGCATCAATGTCAGGAAAATCGTCCAGAAAAAGAAACTGCGGCCCGGAAAGCGGAAATAGACAATGGCAAAGGCCGACAGCAGCGAAATTGCGATTTTCCCGACAGCGATGCCAACCGCCATGATCAGACTGTTCATTAGCATGCGCGCCACCGGAACATTCACCCCGGAAAACAGCGCAGAGCTGTAGTTTTCCCAGAAATGTCCCCCCGGCCAGACCGGCATGGGCGGCGAGACGATCTCGGGCTGGGTCACCGTCGAGGCGACAAAGGCAAGCCAGATCGGAAAGAAGATGATCAAGACACCGGTGATCATGAACAGATGCGTCAGCCACAGGCCAGCGCCGCGGCGTTCGACCATGCCTTGTGCCAGCGCCGCCATCAGTAATGCACCCGTTTTTCGATATATTTGAACTGAACCACGGTCAGCAGCCCGACAATGACGAGGAGAATGACCGACTGCGCGGAGGACGATCCGAGATCCTGGCCTACAAACCCGTCTGCGAACACCTTGTAGACAAGGATAGTTGTTGATTGCTGGGGCCCACCCGAGGTGATGGTATGGATCACCCCAAAGGTTTCAAAGAAAGAGTAAACGATATTCACCACCAGCAGGAAAAAGGTGGTCGGCGACAGCAACGGCAGAATGATTGTAAAGAACCGTCGCCAGAAGCGGGCACCGTCAATCGCAGCCGCCTCGATCACAGAACGCGGCACCGCCTGAAGTGCGGCGAAGAAGAACAGGAAATTATAGCTGATGCGCCCCCAGGCCGAGGCCACAACAACAAGACCCATGGCCTCGCCGCCATTCAGGACATGGTTCCACTCATACCCGATCTGCCCGAGATACCAGGACACAACGCCAACGCGCGTGTTGAACATGAACAGCCACAACACCCCGGCAACCGCCGGCGCCACGGCATAGGGCCAGATCAGCAGTGTGCGATAGGTGCCGGAACTCTTGATGAGCCGGTCGGCAAGCACCGCAAGAAACAGCGCCGGGACCATGGCACACAGCGTAACCAGAACCGAAAACACTGCAGTGGTCAGGAATGACGCCCGGTAATAGGGGTCGGATAACAGGAATTCAAAATTGCCGAGACCAACGAACTGGGCAGACAGCCCGAACGGGTCAGGAATGAAAAGGGACTGCCAGATGGCCTGTCCCGCCGGATAAAAGAAAAAAACTGCCGAGATGATGATCTGGGGCGCTATCAGCATGGCTGGTAGCAACCATCCACGAAATGTCACACGCTTTTCCAAGATTCTGCTCCGGCAGCAAAGTGGGGCGGGCCAGATTGTGGCCCACCCCGCATTTTGCACTAGCGGTTGGCTGATTCAAACCGTCGCAGAAGCGCATCACCACGCGCCTTGGCGCTGTCCATGGCCTGCTGCGCAGACTTGTCACCGGACCAGATGGCCTCAAGCTCTTCATCGATGATCCCACGAATCTGGTCAAAGGAACCAAGACGCAGACCTTTGGAATTGGCCGTAGGCTGGTTCGCTGTCATCTGGATCACAGCAATATCGGTACCCGGGTTCTTGTCATAGAAACCCGATGCGCGTGTTGCTTCGCCAGCTTCGGCAGTGATCGGCAGGTAGCCGGTGTTCTGGTGCCAGGCAGCCTGTACATCCGATGTCGACAGGAAGCTCAGGAATTCACCAGCGCCCTTGTACTCGGCATCGCTATGACCCGACATGACCCACAGCGAAGCACCACCGATGATGGTGTTTTGCGGCGAACTGACAATCGCCTTCCAGTAAGGAAGCGGACGCACTTCGAAATCAAACTTTGCTTCCGAACTGATACCGGCATAACCGGCCGAGCTCTCGGTAAAGAGTGCGCACTCGCCGGAGCGGAAGTTGGCACCACCTTCGTTGCGGCGGCCGGTGTAAATGAATTTGCCGTCCTTTGCCCACTCGGCCATCTTCGACAGATGCGCCACCTGCGCCTCGCCATTTAGCATCAGCTCTGTGTCGAGACCGGCAAAACCGTTATCCTTCGAGGCGAAGGGCACGTTGTGATAGGCGGAGAAGTTCTCGAGATGAATCCAGCTCTGCCATGCTGTCACCAGCGGGCAATCCTCGCCACCGGCCTTCAGCTTTGCCAGGACATCGTCCACTTGCTCCCAGGTCGACATATCCGTGTCCGGATCAACACCGGCCGCGCTCATCGCGTCACGATTCACCCACAGCACAGGTGTCGACGAGTTGAATGGCAGCGACAGCATCTCGCCTTCGGTCGTTGTATAATAGCCTTTGACCGCGCCGATATAGGCATCTGAGTCGAAAGACGCACCGCTTTCGGCCATCACCTCATATACAGGCTTGATGGCGCCGCCGGCAGCCATCATGGTCGCTGTGCCGACCTCAAACACCATGAGGATGTGGGGCTGTTCTTTCGCACGGAATGCGGCGATGCCGGCGTTCAGTGTTTCGGAATAGTTGCCCTTGTGGCTCTCAACCACGACATAGTCGTTCTGNCTGGCATTGAAATCCGCGACCTGACCCTTCACGAGCTCGCCAAGGCGACCGGTGAAAGCGTGCCAGAAATGGACTTCAGTCTGCGCCATTGCCGTCATAGGAGACAGCAAGGTGCTGGTGACCNCGAGGGCACCAATAAGGCTCTTCTTCATGTTTCCTCCAAGGCACCTTTGGTGGTGCTTCATTCTANTTCTATAGGTGGCAGTGCCGTCTTACGGCTCGCCAATTGCCGTAACGATAACGTGCGAAAAATATAATTTGAACTGTAAANTAACAATATTAATATAACATCATATTATATTTTCTCCATGAGGTGGGGTATGGAAAGGGGAAAGTTACGGTTGCGCCAGTTGGAAGCGCTGATGGCGGTTTCCGACCATGGATCGATCACGAATGCGGCAACCGAGCTTGGAATCAGCCAGCCAGCCGTCAGCCGGCTCCTGTCGGATCTGGGAGACAGCCTCGGCTTCTCTCTGTTTGACAGGAAAAAAGGACAGATGATTCCGTCACAGGAAGTCAGGTTCCTGCAACCTGACATTCGTCGCGTTCTGGAGCTGATGCGCCAGATTTCAGATGTCAGCCAGGAAATCACAAAACGACGCGCCGGCCATATCCGCATTGCCTGCCTGCCAGGCTTTGCAACGAACCATCTGCCCGAGATCGTCGCCTCATTTCTAAAAGAACGACCCGGCGTCAGCATGACGATCGAACCCGACCGGCCNGAGCGTATCCTCGAATGGATGATTGGCGAGCAATATGATTTCGGCATCACTGACGGGTTCGCCGGCCACCCTGCCGTGGAAAGCACCTATCTGGAAATAAGGACTGTCTGTGTATTCCCGACAGGCCACCCGTTCAAAACACTTGATGTCATCACGCCGGCGGACATGGCGACGGAGAACATCATCCACACAAGGCAGGACAGCGAGTTTTTCAGCCAGCTGTCAAAGNCATTCCAGACCGAAAAAGCCACATTCAATTCGCTTCTGGAAATCAGGCAGTTCACGGCAGCCTGCGAGCTTGTCTGCCAAGGCACGGGTGTCGCCGTCGTNTCCGAGCTGGATGCTGTGAAATANNCGAANAAGGGGCTNGATTTCCGGCCATTTGCGCCAACCTTGCCGCATCGCATNTCGCTTGTCCGGCCCATCACACAGCAGCCNTCTATGGTAACACTGGAATTCATGGAGCTGTTTGCNGACAGCCTGCANCCCTTCCTGATNGAGACCTAGGCAGGTNCGCAGCGCCTTGCGCCGATGCAGATTTTTCGGTTTCTATTTCTGACTTGGTCTAAACGGGACCCCGGCCCCGATACAGTGCAGCGAGTGGCATCAAGGACATGAACAGAAACATTCAGGGAATTGTTCCGGTCATGATCACGCCCTTTCATCAGGACGGCGACATCGACTGGGGCGGTCTGGAAAACCTGATCGAATGGTATATTGCGCATGGTGCGCAAGCGCTGTTTGCGGTCTGCCAGTCATCCGAGATGCAGCATCTGACCCTCGAAGAGCGCCGCGACCTCTCAGCCTTCACAGCCAAACAGGTCGCTGGCCGCGTCCCCGTCCTTGCTTCCGGACATGTGGCAGACGCTCAATCCGAACAGGCCTACGAGCTGGCCACCATCGCCGACACAGGCATCGACTGCCTTGTCATGGTCAGCAACCGGCTGGATCCGGAAAAAGCCGGCGGCGATCAACTGCGCGATGCCATAGACGGGTTGAAGGCCGCCCTGCCATCCTCGCTCCCGCTCGGCATGTATGAATGTCCGGCGCCCTATCGCAGGCTGCTGACCGATGCAGAAGTACAGTATCTCTGTGATGACCCACAATTTGTGTTCCTGAAGGATGTGTCATGCGATCTCGATACCGTCAGGCACCGGATGCGGCTCGCAAAAAACAGTGCGCTTGCGATCAGCAATGCCAACGCAGCCATTGCACATCAGGCGCTNACATTAGGCGCAGGCGGGTTCTGCGGCGTGTTCAACAATTTCCATCCCGACCTGTACAGGTGGCTTCAGGATGAAGGTCCGGACCACAGGGAACTGGCAGACGAGCTTGCNGTATTTCTTGCGTTGGCGGCTCTCAGCGAACCGATGGGATACCCAAAGCTCGCCAAACTCCATCACANGCGGCTCGGCACTTTCAAAAGTGACCACAGTCGCGCCGTGAGCGAAGATATTCTTACAACCTATTGGGGTCTGGAAGCCGTACTCGACAAGATTTCACAAGGCACCGAAATGTGGCGTCAACGGATTGCCAAGACGGGCTAGCAGGTCTGCGCCGGCTCACATCGCATCGAGCGTGTGGACCAACCCGTTGGTAATATGCTCTTCCAGACGAC
>NYYG01000054.1 GCA_002686685.1 SAR116 cluster bacterium
AAGCCTGCGCCAAGCGCATTGCGGATCCGGGGGGGCCGACCGACTTCGGAGGTTGCATCCTTGATCCCGCAGATATGGGCATGCGCCGCGTTCAGCCGGACAAGTGTTTCGTCGGCTACACGCACAATGGACCGGCCCGGGATGTCATAGACGATGACCGGGACATCCACCGCATCGGCAACAGCGCTGAAATGCTGAAACAACCCTTCCTGGGTTGGCTTGTTGTAATAGGGGCTGACGATCAACACACCGTCTGCACCAGCCGCCGCGCCATGTTTGGCAAGGCGCACTGCCTCATTCGTGCTGTTTGACCCGGCACCAGCAATAACCGGCACCCGTCCNGCNGCCTGTTCGATGCAGATCGCAACCACCCTGTCATGTTCTTCATGCGACAANGTCGGGGATTCACCAGTTGTGCCGACCGGCACCAGCCCATGCGTCCCGTTNTCAATCTGAAAATCGACGAGTTTTCGAAAGGCAGCCTCNTCAATNCCACCATNGGAAAATGGNGTGATTAGCGCGGTGTAGGACCCGCGGAACCGCGGTNCAGGCGTTTCGGTTGTCATGNTCAAGTCTCATCCGTCGTCAAGGCGCCCAAAATAGGCCTGTGGCCGAACAAACACAAGCAGGCTTTATACTGGCCGCTTTGTTGCTGAATGACCTGCATTGCATGTAAGCTGCCNCCATCTGTCAACATGCACCGGAAATCATGATGAACCATCAGCCAGACCCGATCGAAATTGCTGCAGCAATCACACTTGATACCNTCCGTGANGCTGCAGCGCGCATTTCCGGCCATATTGTGCGCACACCGCTGCTGGAGTCACCGCGGCTGAATGATGCGCTCGGCTTTCGTCTGCTGGTAAAGCCAGAATGTCTGCAACATACNGGGTCGTTTAAATTGCGGGGCGCCACCAATGCGGTGATGAGCCTTGATGAGTCGGTCACCGATGTGGTGGCCTTTTCCAGCGGAAATCACGCTCAGGCAGTTGCACGCGCCGCATCATTGCGCGGCATGAAGGCCACAATCGTCATGCCTGAGGATGCGCCAAAGATGAAGATAGAGGGGACAGCCGCCTATGGTGGTCATGTCGTGACATATGACCGCTACACCGAGAGCCGCGAGGAAATCGGGGCCTCTATCGCTGCTGAAACCGGGGCCACTCTTATCGCCCCTTTTGAAGATCCGCGGGTCATCGCCGGACAGGGCACCGTCGGTCTTGAGATTGCTGAACAATGTGCTGAAATCGGCATCACCCCCGATCACGTCATCGTCTGCTGCGGTGGCGGCGGGTTGATTGCCGGCACAAGTCTTGCGATCACCGAGATGATGCCCGACACAGATGTCTGGGCCGCCGAGCCTGAAGATTTTGACGACACCATTCGTTCGCTTGCCAGCGGCAACCGCGAAACGGTGCCGCCCGGCAACCGGTCCATCTGCGATGCTGTTGTGACCCCGCAACCCGGGGCAATGACCTTTGCCATCAACCGCCATACTCTAGCGGGCGGTTTTGCGGTGAGTGACGCGCTCGTGCTGCAAACCATGGCCACGGCCTTCAAACATCTGAAATTGGTAGCTGAACCCGGGGGATCAGTTGCACTTGCCGCTGCTCTTGACGGGCGATTGCCAAACAATACGACCTGTGCGGTTGCCGTAGTTTCAGGCGGTAACGCCGACGCTGCCATGTTTGAAAAAGCGCTTGCGGCCGGCGCGCTCTACTGATCCCAGATTTGGCGCTTCAGGCACGATCTCAGAAATCTGTGGGCGCACCACCTTCCGCTTTGCGGCGGTCTACAAAGGCCGAGAGTTCCTCGGCAATAGCGGCATCCATCGGCGGTGCTTCATAATCCTCGAGAATGCGTTTCCAGGCGGCATTGGCGCGGTCATGCGTCCAGACAGCACCCGCCTCCTCCCAGCTTTCAAAATTGCGCCAGTCAGACAAAAGCGGTGCATAGAACGCATCGCGATAACGGGACTGTGTATGATCTGCGCCAAAGAAATGCCCGAATGGGCCAACCTCGGCGATGGCATCAAGGGCCAGATCATCCTGCCCGATCGAGATGGGCCTGTTGGCATAGAGGAACTGTTGCAGTACCTCGCAATCAATTACGAATTTTTCGAAGCTGGCAGACAAACCACCCTCCATCCAGCCGGCAGCATGATAGACCATATTGGCGTGGCCGGAGAGGCTGCCATGCAATGACATCACCGATTCCCACATAGCCTGCGCGTCCGGCGCATTGGCGGCATTGGCATTTGAAGCGCGCAGCGGCAGACCATAACGCCGCGCCATCTGTCCGGACATCTGCATCGCCCGCACATATTCCGGCGTCCCGAAAGCTGGCGCGCCAGATTTCATATCCACATTGCTGGTGAAGGCCCCGTATATAACCGGCGTGCCGGCACGTACCTGTTGCAGCAGGGCAATGGCCGCCAGCCCCTCGGCATTCTGCTGCGCAATGGCACCCGCCAGCGTCACAGGTGCCATGGCCCCGGCAAGGGTAAAAGGAGACACCACAATTGCCTGGCCACGCCGTGCCGCGCGCATCGCGCCATCCAGCATTGGCCAGTCATGTTTCAGTGGCGACGATGAATTGATATTGGTGAACATATGTGGCCGCGATTCGAAACCGGCATCATCAAGACCGGCCGCGATGCGCACCATTTCCATGGCATCCTCGATACGTTCCGGCCCAAGGGAATAGGCATGCACAACCTTGTCCGTCAGGGTCAGCATATCGCTGATCGCATCCAGATGCCGCACGGACGCGTGAATGTCGATCGGCTCAACCGGATAGCCGCTATTGAAATGGATGCAGTTAAAACTCTGCGACAATCGCAGGAAGTTCTGGAAATCGGCACGTGTGCCAACGCGGCGCCCCTTGTCGAGATCCATCACATTTGGTGCGGACGCCACCTGTCCAAAATTAAAATGACTCCCGCCAAGGGTGATCTCGCGCTGCAGATTGCGCGGCGTGATTGTGAATTGTGCGGGTGCCTTGTCAACGGCGGCCATCACAAAATCGCGGTCCATACGCACAGACTGGCTGTCCATATCAACATCGCAGCCAGCATCCCGAAGGATGGCAAGAGCATCCTGATTCATGAACAGGATGCCTGTTTCCTCCAGAATACGCATGCTAGCATCGTGGATGGCCTCGACACCGTCCTCATTGACCGGTTCTGTCGGTGNATCGAGAAAGATGGCTTCTGCCCAATCGAGCTGGCCTGCCAGAAAGGGTGTTTTCAGCGGTCCGCCGCCGCGCCGCCGCCGGTTGCCGCGCCCACCACCGCCGTCAGGCCTGTCATTTTGGTTATCCATGACACCTCCCAAATCGGTTTGACGGTAACAGCCCATACTGTCGTCAACGTTCTGAAAGTGACAGTCGCTGCTCTGAATTGGTCATGGATCCAGCGGAATGCGGCAGACAGTTTCCGCGTGGCAATCTTTGCCAAAACTGGTATGAGGTCTGCGTCTTGAACGCCGGCAAGGGAAATAGCGCATGGCCTCGCTTCATTTTGTGATTGGTGGCGCCCGATCAGGTAAATCAGCCTTTGCCGAACAGCTGGCCCTGACCAGGGCGGGCAGCGGGATGGCGACCTATATCGCCACAGCGGAAATTTTCGACGATGATATGGCAGGCCGTGTCGCGCTGCATCAGGAACGCCGCGGTGCGCAATGGCAGCTTGTTGAATCTCCTGTCGATCTGGCAGCCGCCATTGAGGCAGCCGACGCGCCGGATGCGGTCCTTCTCATTGATTGCCTGAGCGTGTGGATCACAAACATTCTGGTCAAGGAGATGGATGTCGATCGTGCGCAGGCATCTCTTGTCTCTGCATTGCAGTCTGCCAGCGGTACCGTGGTTATGGTTGCGAGCGAAACCGGTCTGGGTATCATTCCGGAGAATGCGCTCTCGCGCAGGTTTCGGGATGCAAATGGCCGGCTTTGCCAGGCGGCTGCAAGCTGTGCAGACGAAGTATTTTTTGTCGTTGCAGGCATTGCATCCAAAATTAAACCGCAGGCATAAGATATATCCGAAACAGGATGCTCTGAAGGGCAATGACGTAAGCAGGTATTGATGCAGTCCTTTTCCTCCGCAAACCATATCCGTGAACTCTATGACCAGTTGCCGCAACCGGATGACGCGTCGCGCGCCGCTGCTGCCGCACGGCAGGACCAGCTGACAAAACCGCCGGGGTCACTTGGTAGGCTGGAACAGATCGCACTTTGGATCGCGTCATGGCAGGCCACCCGGACGCCAGCCATCGCGCATGGGCAATGTCTTGTCTTTGCCGGCAATCATGGTGTGGTCAAACAGGGTATCAGCCCGTTTCCCCAGGAAGTGACCCAGCAGATGGTCTGGAATTTCGAAGCTGGTGGCGCCGCCATTAACCAGCTGTGCCGGGAAGCCGGACTTGAACTGGCCGTCACGGCGCTTGATCTGAACCGCCCTACCAATGATTTCACCACGGGACCGGCGATGGATCCTGACGAGGTCATCCATGCCATGAATGCCGGCGCCGGCGCACTTTCGGATGATTGTGACTATCTTGTTGTTGGCGAGATGGGCATTGGCAATACGACCAGTGCCGCCGCCATCAGCATGGGCCGATTTGGCGGCAATGCCAGCGGCTGGGTTGGTCCCGGCACCGGGCTTGATGTGGCGGGTGTCAATCACAAGGCAATGATTGTCCAGGCAGCTATCGACCGTCATGGTGAAGATTTTGACGATCCGGTTGCCCTTCTGGCGGCCTATGGCGGGCGCGAGCTTGCCGCCATTGCCGGCGCCGTATTGGAAGCGCGCATGCGGTCCATTCCGGTGATGCTTGACGGTTTCATTTCCAGTGCAGCAGCGGCCGCCCTGACAGCTGGCAACCGACTGGACGTTCTGGATCACTGTATGATCTCGCATCTATCGGCTGAACCGGGCCATATCCGCCTTGCCTCTGCGCTGCGCATGCAGCCTTTCTTTGATCTGCGCATGCGCCTTGGTGAGGCCAGCGGCGCTGCTGTGGCCACCATGATAGTCCGTGCCGCGCTGGCCACGCATAATGGCATGGCAACCTTTGCCGAGGCCGGGGTCAGCAAGGAAGCATGACTGAGGGCCAGACAGCGGCAAGACGGCAGACCTTGATCGGCGATTGTGCTGCCGCATTCTTGCTGCTGAGCCGCTTTCCCACTGGCTGGCATGTTTTCCCTGCCGATAACCCGCCAAATTTTACCTCGGCATTATGGGCCTTTCCGCTTGTCGGCCTTGTCATTGGCGCTTGCGGCGGTTTGATCTTTCTGGCGGCCACCGCCCTTTCGCTGCCGCCCCTTATGGCGGCTGCGCTCGCATTGCTGGCAACCATGCTGCTGTCTGGCGGCATGCATGAAGATGGTCTTGCCGATATGGCTGATGGTTTTGGCGGTGGCAAAGACGTCGAATCACGCATCAGAATCATGCATGACAGCCGCATCGGCAGCTATGGCGTGATGGCGCTGATTCTGGCAAGTCTGGCGCGTGTCGGGCTGCTTATGGCAGCGGCCCTGCATGCCACCGGCTTGACCTTGGTGCTGTTGCTGGCGCTGGTTTACGCAGCGGCACGTTTTCTGCCCGTTTTTCAGCTATCCATCATACCGGTCAGCCCGCATGCGCGGCTTGCCAGCCTTACTGGCAATGGTGGTGTCTGGCGGGCGGTTACAGGCCTTATCGTCTGGGCAGTCCCGCTGATCATTGCCTTTGGCTGGCAGGTGGCGATCCCTGCCGCGGCTTTGTCCTGCTTTTTGGCAGTAATCATCGCGCGCATGGCCTTGCGCAGGGTTGCGGGCCTGACCGGCGATGTCATGGGGGCAACCATTCTGCTGGGCGAGATCACCATCCTTGCTGGGTGCCTCATGGCTTGGGAATTACTGGCCTTGCCAATACCGATGATGGCATTCGTGGCAGGTATGGTTGGCACATGAGCGATCATCCAGAAATCTGTGACTTTTACTTCGTGCGGCATGCACCGGTGGTCAAACGCGACGGGCATGTCCCGCCTGCTGACCCGCCAATACAGACGGGTGATTATGCGCTGGACCGGCTGACCCGCCTGTTGCCAGATCAGGCGGCATGGCATGTCTCCCCCCTTTTGCGTGCCCGGCAAACAGCTGATTTGCTGGCGCAAAGCTGTACCCCTTCAAGTCGCGTGGAAGATGCGGCGCTTGCCGAAATGGATTTTGGCGACTGGCAGGATCAACCGGTTGCCACGGTCTGGGACGCGGTTTCTGGCGGGCCGCTGCATAACTGGTCATTTGTGACACCGGACACTGAACCACCCGGCGGTGAGTCATTTGCCGCAACCGCCGCGCGCGTTGCCGGATGGATGGACAGCCAGGCTGCCTGCTTTTCAACAACCCCCCGGGTCGTCGTCTGTCATGGNGGCGTAATGCGCGCTGTCTTGGCAGCCGCGCTGGGCGCCCCGCTATCGCAGGTCATCGGCGTACCCGTGCCGCATTTCGGCCTGTTGCGGCTGACCCTTATGGACCCGGCCCGCGCCACACATGATGGTGGCGCCTGGCTGTTTGGCGGGCTGACTGACACCCAGGTTTGCCGGCCACAATCGGGCTAGCGGTTTCCGCGTCCCTAGCCATTCATATGGCGCAGGCCGCGCGGATCCACCCAGCCGATAGAGCCGTCTTCACGACGATACACCACATTCAGACCAAAATGACTGCTGTTGCGGAACATCAGCATGTTATGTGCGCTCANCTCCAGCTTCATGACCGCCTGTTCAACCGTCATCATTTCAATGTCATAGGCCATTTCAGCGACCACCGGCGGCAGATCATCAGGCCCTTCATCCATGCCGAAATCGTCCAGTTGCTCAACGCCGGCATAGACTGTCATCGGAACTTCAAAAACCTCGTTTGCCTCGGCTTCTGTAATTGCACTGCGGTGATTCTTGAGACGCCTCTTATGCCGGCGAAGACGCTTTTCAGCATGTTCGATCGCGGCATCCAGAGCGGCATGTGCCTCATGCGCAAAACCTGTTGCTTCAAGTTCAATCCGGCGGGACAGCGCCACACGCGTTTTGACGCGAAAGCCGGAATCGGCCTTTTCAAGGGTGACGTTACCACTCACGGCATTNTCGAAATATTTCCCGACAACGCTGTTCAACGCATCTTCCGCATGCGACTGAAAAGCAGTGCCGGTATCCATATTCTTCCCTGAAACACTGATATGCATCAGCAACTCCCATATCTGGAAACGAGAGGCACCATCTCGTTTCGATTGCAATAGCCCGAGCCGGCCAATACCGGCCCGACCGGAACGCGCGCAANCTGCGCCCATCGCNTATAAGGAGTTTCCGTTTGGGAGGGAGCGGATGGGCGCTCCGTNTTATGATGCTGCCAAGAATAACAGTTAGTGACAAGCCAATTCATACCANCGCNANNGCANNATCGCCTCACGCGGGTGGTTTAAAGGTCCCGTTGGCTGCAATGGCTAGCTCTGAGTGACAGAAGGTTNATATCGAAACCCTATGGACAGCCGGCCACCATGCACCTTGTCAACCATGTGCAGCGGCCGTACGGCCTCGTCGCTGCGGCCGTCAAATTCGGTTGCAGTCAGCAGCACAACACGTCCTGGACGGTCATCAATCCGCCGCTTTGCACTGCCGGCACGGTCAGCACAGCTGACAAGCCGCGACTCGCCGTCCAGCGTTACAATCACCACAATACCGTGATAGCGCTTGCCATCGCGATGTACCCCGATCCCGCGGGATCCTGCCGGATAGCGCTGAATGGCAAAATCGTTGAANCTGATACCGTCCGGCAGCACTGACAGGCGGCTTGTCGCATCCTGCACGCATGTTTCCAGACAATCCGCNAGNCCNGCAAAGGCACCNCGGCGNGGCGCGGGNAAGCANACNTCAAAATCCTGATGGACGCGCCGCCCTTTATAGGCAATTTCAGCCGTTGCCNTACGAAAATCCACTGTCCCGCATTCGGCGCGCAGCGCCGCCAGTTCGGCCGGCTTCAGGAAATCGAGGCTGATGATGCCGCGCGGTGCCNCGCGCAANCGCTGCAAGGCTNTGTAGACGCGGTGCTTGCGTGTGNCGTCTGCCTCAAATCCAGCGGGATTCANCTGCATTGACNNCCCCGTNTATCGTNGGGCNCANCCTCTGCCNCAACGAAAATGACCGGCGTANNGCATTTCGCGCAGACCANCCCCGACTTGCGGCGGTGCCGTTCAACCTCAAAACATCCATTTGGACAGCGCATCCGCCAGCGCGCCNCCGAAAATGTCAGNGTGTGGCATCGCATTGCACTNCATCCAATCTCACGCGCCTTGCGTCGCCACACGGCATCATGNCCATGAAACGGTCCGACAAGCGCATGTGCGATTTCATGCAGGATCGTNTCACGGATGTGCGCCTCTTCGGCATGCCGCACATAATGGCGCGACAGCGANATTCGGCGATTCGTATAGTCACACTGACCGGCACGACGGCGTGCATGATCAAGCCTTACATGCCACCCTTCAAGACCATGCTCTGCCATCAGCAAAGCCGCCATGTCCAGCGCATGCTGCAACGGCCGTGGCGCAGTCGCCGCTATGTCGCTTTTGCCGGCTTCGGGGTCACTCGGCTTCATGATCTGCAAGCCATCCGACAACGGCACTGGCCGCCGGAATCCAGGCAAGCCCGGCAACGACAAAAAAGACGAGATCAACAAGGAAATGGATTTCCATGATCAGCGTCGACAGCCAGACCATGACGCCGATATAGATCGCCAGCGCCGGAATTATGCCAACTGCCACTGTCAAATGTCGCCATCTGGTCATTTCACGCAACTCCTTCATTGCCGGCGGCCCCAGAGGCCGAAACAATTACACGACATCATATATCAGCTTTGCACTCATCGCGAACAAGACCACATGGCTGACATGATAAAAAATCCTGTCAGACATCTTGCGATTCAGCCACCGCCCCAGAAAAACACCGACCGGAATGACAGGTAATAGCCAGGCAGACAGATACAGCGTTTCGGGCCGTATCAGGTCGAGCTCTGCATAAAAGGGCAATTTTACGATATTGATGACGAAGAAATAGACGCTCATCGTGCCGACAAATGCCTGCCGCGCCAATGCGTGCGGCAGCAAAAACACCTGGGCGGCGATGCCGCCGGTCAGCGAAACAAAACTGGCAAGACCGGACAAACCGCAAAATAACGGGGCCCGCACCCAGAGGCGCCGCATCATCCGCGCAGCAGTTTCAGCGCCCGTCTCGCCATCCAGAAAAATGAGCGCGCGGCCGTAATTCAACGCCGTCAGAACACCCACCACACCGATCACTCCGGTCAACACACGGTCGCTGAGATAATCAAAAAGAAGCCAGCCAAGCAGTTGTCCGGTGACGCCGAAACCGGCCATCAAAACCAAAAAGCGCCAATGCACCCATTTCCGCCACAAATAGACAACCCAGACATCTGTGATCAGGAATAGGGGCAACAGCACGCCAATGGCCATCTTTGGCGGCATCACAAAGATCAGGATCGGCATGCTTATTGCGCCAAGCGCACCGCCAAAGCCGGATTTTGAAATAGAGACCGCCAACACAGACAGGATACATATCAGCGCAAAATAGACCGGGGCCTGCCCAAAGAGTTCAAATAGTGTCATGTCTCAGGCACCGGCCACGCGGTTGCGTCCCTCGCGGAATGCGATATAGGTCACCGCCGCAAGAACCACAAATGCGCCAATTAGCGTTGATATCGCCGGTATTTCATCAAACAGGACAATCCCGAAAAGCACAACAAACAAAAGCTGCATATATTTGCCTGTCTGGGCCGCCCACATCGGGCCGTTGAAGGATCGCATTAAGGCGATATGGCCTAGCGTTGCCGCGACGCTGATTGCCATGATCCCGATCCAGTTTGTCGCCGAGATGGGTTGCCACACGCCAATCGCCGGCACCATCATGAATGCCGCAATTCCTGCCGATAATGAAAAAATAATCGTTCGGTCATTCTCAAACGCCTTTAGCTTTTTGGCGATCAGGTCCGATCCGGCAAACATGGGAGCAGTAATCAGGATGGCTATTGTACCGAGATTGATTTCGGCGAAACCGGGTTTGATGATGATCAGCGCGCCAATAAAGGAAATAAGGATGGCGGCAATCCGACGGATTCGCAATTTTTCGCCCATTAACAGAACGGCACCCAAAGTTGCGTAAACCGGTCCAAGATTCAACATCGCGTTGACCTCTGCCAAAGGTATCCGTAAAACCCCAAAAAACCAGCTATAGACCCCAAGACCATGCAGCAATGCTCGAACCGCCATTAATCCGCGCACCGGGGATGTGACGACCCTGCCGGCAGCCCGCCACATCAACGGCAACAGCATCAGCGCACCGATTGTATAGCGCAAAAAGACAGACTGTTCGGATGGCAGATCTACCAGAAAAAGCCTGATCGACACCATTACAAGCGCAAACATCAGACAACTTATCACCATCCAGCCAAGCGCCACACGCACGGCGCGAGCACCCGCTGCGGCACCCGCAGGATTCATGTTCGCATCGCCATTTATGTCTGCAGCTATGTCGTCTGGATTGCTGTTTCTGTCCCGTTTAGTCACGGGCGATGATCATCCCAGAACAACGGCCCGCCCCGGAAAGACGGAAATCCGATACCAAGGATGCAGGCCGCATCCGCCATATCCGCGGAATCGACAACACCTTCCGCCACAGCATCCCGGCATTCCTTGACCAGCGGTGCCATCAGTGTCTCGGCAATCTGCCGAAGTTCGTCCGCGTTGTAATCCGCACGCGGACGGATCGCCTTCTTGTCATCCCAGACGTAAAAGCCGCTGCCGCTCTTGCGACCGATTGTGCCAGCCTGAACCAGCGCCTTCAGTTTATTCTCGGCATTTTTGGGCATACCGATCACGGCTCCGGCATCATGGCAGACATCGAGTCCGACCTGGTCACACAGCTCGATCGGACCCATGGGCATGCCAAACCTGACCAACGCCTCATCAAGCTTGTCCGGATCGGCACCATCCAGCATCGCCTCAATCGCGCCAAACATATAGGGCAGCAGCGCCCTGTTCACGAGGAAGCCGGGCGACGACTTGCACCTGATCGGCAGCTTTTTCATCATCCCGCTGACCACCATGGCACGGCTGACAAAATCGGCGTGGCTTGCATCGGTATAGACAATTTCGACAAGCGGCAGCACCGGCACCGGATTAAAGAAATGCATCCCNATCAGCCGTNCCGGTNTCTCNAGCGCTGTGGCGATATCCTCGAGCGGAATCGCCGACGTGTTGGTCGCCATGATGGCATCCGGCTTCATCCGCGCTTCNGCAGCTGNAAAAACACTGCGTTTGATATCNAGATTCTCGGCCACTGCCTCAATCANCAGATCGGCCTTGGCCAGACCGGTACCATCNGGATCGGCCTGCAGACNCNCCATCACCGCCTCGACCTTGCCAGCATCCTTCAGACGGCGTTCATANAGGCTGCGCGCCCGCGCCATTGCGCCNGCAATCGCATCTTCAGACAGNTCNTGAAGCGTGACNTCAAACCCGCTCATGGCGGCAACAGCAGCNATGTCGCCGCCCATCACACCTGCGCCAATAACATGAATATGCGTNACNNCTGCTTCGCCGCGCGCNCCTTTCTTCACCGCATCATTCAACTGNAAGCTGCGCCGCANACCAATCGANGCCGGCGTCATCATCAGCTCAGAAAACANTGGTGTTTCNGNCTNTATCAAGCTGTTAAANNTNATATTTTTGTCTNCATAATGATCCAGAATTGCAAAGGGCGCCGGAGTGTTTTCCGGGCGTGCCCTTTTGGAAATGGCTGCACGATGTGCTGCAATAACCGCCGCCGGATCTTCGGCTTGCTGTGGCGCGCGCCTGCCTATTTCGCCAGCCAGGGCCGCGCGAGCCGCATCTTCTAGTGCATCCTTGTCAGCGACCAGATGATCAATCGCCCCAAGGGCATGGGCATCCCGGGCCTTCACGCTCCGGCCGTAAAGAACAAGCTGCAAGGCCCCTTCCAACCCAAGGCGGGCAAAAGCGCGCGCCGATCCGCCATACCCCGGCAGCAGACCAAGATTGACTTCCGGATAGCCCACCTGGCAGGCCGGGGAATCAATACCTATGATCCGGTCAAAGGCCATGGCCAGTTCCAAGCCACCCCCGACGCAGATGCCGTCCAGCAATACCACTGTCGGGCACGGCATATCCTCAATCTGCTGGAAACAGCGCAAGACGGGATGAATATGAGATGCAACCTCTTCCGGCGTCTGGAATTCCGCAAATTCATTGACGTCGGCGCCAAAGATGAAACCGCGCGGCTTGCCCGATCGCAGTACAAGACCGGCGGGCGGAGACTGCGCAAGATGATCAATGATGCCACATAAATCCGCCGTGACGGCCTGCGTCATGATATTGACCGAGGACCCGGCCACATCCATCGTGATCCAGACAACGCCATTATCATCAGTTCGAGTCTCGAAATGTTGGCTCACGGTCATTTTACGCTCCTGTTTCGCGAATAGATGCTGCGCCAGATGACATGGCAGCGGCCGCTCCGCTGACAGCCGCGCATTTCCTCGCCGCATCAATAATGCCCTCAACACTGTCATGAATTGCCGGCATTGACATCTCTTTTTGCGATGTTTGTTGCGGGCGGGTTTTCTCAGTTTCATCGCCCTCATAAGGGGCGGCAAAACCAAAGGGTTTGCGGGCCAACATCCAGACTTCAATGCCACATTCACGCGCTGCAATGATTTTAGCCTTGCTGGATTCTCCACCAGAATTTTTGCAGCATAACAATGAGATATCATGCTGTTTTAATAATTCAACTTCGCTTTCTACAGTTGGTGACGGCAGCGCATGGATAAAGGTTGCGTGTTCGGGCGGTACGACATCTCCCAGATTCAGCGCACGTGCAACCAGCGTGATATCATCGCGGCTGGAAAAGACCGATACTGATTGCGTACCGCCAGCCAGAAACAAGCTTGTGCCGGCGGGCACTGCATCCGCCATCGCCTGCCAGCTATCGAAGTCACGCCACCTGTCGCCAACCTGCGGTTGCCAGGCTGGCCTGAGATAATGCAGACAGGGAATGGCAGCCTCTTGCGCGGCAGCGGCGGCATTGCCGCTAATGACAGTGGCAAAAGGATGGGTAACATCAAGGATCAGTCCGATCTGCCTGTCCTTGCAGAACGCAGCCAGCCCCGCCGCACCGCCAAAACCACCGCTATGAACAGGCACAGGCAACGCTGCCGGCGTGGTTGTCGCACCGGCGAGTGACGCCTCGACATCAAAACCCGGATCACTTGCCAGTACCGAGATCACCGCACGTGCCTCGGCTGTACCGGCCAGAACAAGCGTTTTCATAGGCAACACTGTACCGCCGGTCATCCTGCCGGTCCTGTCTGCTGTTGTGCCAATGTACCTGCCCGTCCCAGCAGCTGGCCATCGCGGCTGATCACCGCGACCTCGACCGCAACTGGCGCATCACGCAGATGGCTGATAACCGTTGCGCGGGCAGCGGTGGCCACCTTCTGAGCCAACGCATCGCGCTGTTCCGTGCTAGCCATCTGCGCCNCCTCCAGCACCGAATTTGCCGCCGCCACCTTGTCCGGATCAAATCCTACTGCGGCCGCCATGACTGACAATGCGTTAAAATCAACCTGGCTGCGTGCAGAATGCAGGTCAATCGCGCCCTGCCCCAGCTTCACCAGCTTGCCAAACCCGCCCATGATAGACAGGTTAGGCAAGGGGTGACGGCGCATATATTTGACCATNCCGCCAACGAAGTCACCCATGTCGATCAGCGCGATATCCGGCAGGTTGTAACAGGATTGTCCCCACGCCTCGGAGGTGGCACCTGTCGACGCCATGACATGCTGCAACCCGTTCGCCCGCGCTACATCGATGCCCCTGTGTATAGAGGCAATCCAGGCTGAACAGGAAAAGGGCCGTACCACGCCGGTTGTGCCCAGAATCGAGATCCCTCCTTCGATACCCAATCGCGGGTTCCATGTCTTCAGCGCCAGTTCAGCACCACCGGGGACCGAAATCTCGATGACTATATCGCGCGGCCCATTCAGATGATTGGCGAGGTCGGCAATGGCGTCCTGCATCATCTGCCGNGGCACCGGGTTGATTGCCGGCTCACCCACCGCAACAGGCAGACCGGGTTTGGTCACAACCCCGACTCCCTCGCCGCGCCGGAACGTCACGCCGCTGCCCGTGTCTCCACGCCGCAAGGTCACGGTAATCAGCGCGCCATGGGTCACATCCGGATCATCGCCGGCATCTTTGATGATTCCTGCCTGAAACCAGTGCGCGCCCGCTTCGGTGCCGCTTGCTGTCTCGGCAACAGCAAGATCGGCATTTTTGCCGCTTGGCGTGATAATTGTGACGCGATCAGGAAACTGACCTGTGACCATCGCCGTGTAGGCTGCATTCACGGCAGCGGTCGCGCAGGTGCCTGTTGTCCAGCCAAAGCGGAGAGTCGTCTGCAACCTTTCTTTGCGGGCCGTCGGCCGGGTCATTCACGGTGCCCCAAATTTTGGTGCCAGCGCGAATAAACACTGGCACGGCGGGTGATGGCAGGATCAGACGGTTCCTGTTTGCATTCAGGTGCTGGCGATTGCCTGCCGTGGCTGTTACGATGAATACCGCCTTTGGGCACGCAAATCCACCACCAGCCTGTCGGCAGACCAGGACTTTTGATGACATCGCCAACAAACCCAGACAATACAGATATGCCGTTGCTGCCTGCAGGCCGACTGCCGGCGCTGGATGGTGATGACTGGCCGGTTTTTGAGGCCGGCTGGGTATGGATGGTTGGCGGCGGCCCGGGTGATCCGGGTCTNATCACTCTGCATGCCCTGAATGCGCTGCAGCAGGCCGATGTGATTATCTATGACGCGCTTGTCGATTCTGCGCTGTTGCGCTGGGCACGGCCTGATGCGGTGCAGGAATATGCCGGCAAGCGTGGCGGCAAGCCGTCACCAAGCCAGCGTGATATCTCGTTGCGCCTGATTGAACTGGCGCGTCAGAACAAACGCGTCCTGCGCCTCAAGGGCGGTGATCCCTTTGTGTTTGGCCGCGGTGGCGAAGAAGCACAGACCCTGATCCAGAACGGGATACGCTTGCGCGTTGTGCCGGGTATTTCCGCCGGCATTGGCGGCTTGGCCTATGCNGGCATTCCGGTAACACATCGCGATGTGAACCAGTCAGTGACCTTTCTGTCCGGACATGATCGTACCGGCCTGATGCCGTCAGCCATCGACTGGGAGGCGCTTGGCCGCGGCGCACAGGTTATCGTCATGTATATGGCGATCAAACATATGCCTGATATCTGTGCAAAACTGATAAAAAGCGGGCGTCCGGCGGATGAACCGGTGGCCATTGTCCAGAACGCAACCCGCGCNGANATGGCCGTGCTGGAAACAACGCTGGGAAAAGCGCCAGCTGATATTGTGGATAGCGGGATCGGTGCCCCATCCATTGTCTGTATCGGTCGGGTGGTGCATATGCGCCAATGCCTTGACTGGATGGGGCAACTGGCAGGCGCACCCGTCCGCGATACAGATCCGCTGGGTATGCGCACGATATCGGACAGCGCCTGATGGCCACAAACGGGCTGGTCATTGCCGGTCTCGGTTCGGGCAGCGGGAAGACCACCCTCACCCTTGGCATCTTGCGGGCGCTTTCGCGGCGCGGCNTNGCTGTGGGTGCCGCCAAAACAGGACCTGANTATATCGATGGGGCGTTTCTGGCAGCAGCCTGCGGCACGCCGGCTGTCAATCTTGACGCACATGCGATGCCAGCAGATATGCTGCGGCATTTGGCATATGCGCAATCGCCACCTTTTTTGCTGATCGAAGGCGTGATGGGGCTGTTTGACGGCAGTGATGGTGGCAGTGGCAGCACCGCGGCGCTTGCCGGTATTCTTGGCCTGCCGGTCCTGCTGGTTATGGATGTGCGGCACCAGGCCCAGACCGCCGCTGCGATCGCTGCCGGCATGCGGGNATTATTGCCGGACAACAGCAGGATGGCAGGCGTTGTGCTGAACCGCATTGCCTCGTCACGCCATGNACAGCTGATTGCAACCGCACTNGGCGCATATGACATTGCGCTGTTCGGCAGCCTGCCCTCACATCGCGATATCACAGTGCCGTCGCGCCATCTGGGGCTGGTGCAGGCAGCCGATCTCGCAGCAGATAACAGGTTGGAACCCTTTCTTGAGTCCGCTGCTGATCTGGTGGACCGGCATCTGGACCTTGACAGCATCTGTGCAGCTGCCGGGCCGATTGCCCCACAGGATGCGGTCCCGGGCTTTCTNCCGCCGCCGGGGCAGCGGGTTGCAATTGCCAAGGATGCCGCCTTTGGCTTTTCCTATCTGCATATGCTGCGCTATTGGCAGGCGGCAGGCGCTGAAATCCTGCCATTCTCGCCCCTTGCGGACGAGGCACCAGCCAGTGACGCGGACGCGGTCTTTCTGCCTGGTGGCTATCCGGAACTGCACTTGCCCACCCTCAGCACAGCGACGACCTTTCTTGGTGGCTTGCGCAGCGCAGCCATGAAAGGCCTTCCGNTCTATGGTGAATGTGGGGGCTTCATGACACTTGGTGACAGCATAACAGATGCCGAAGGGACCAGCTTCCGGATGGCAGGATTATTNTCGCTGGAAACGAGCTTTGCTGACCGCAAGCTGCATCTTGGCTACCGCAAGGTCTCACCGCGCCACAAGGCATGGCCTGCCCCCGGCCCGCTGACGGCCCATGAATTCCATTATTCCACTGCAATCAAGGCGTCAGGCACGCCGCTTTTTGATGCAATGGATGCTGGCGGCCACAGCTTGCCACCCATGGGGCTGAAGCGGGACAATGTGTTCGGGTCTTATGCCCATATCATTGCCTGACGGTTGAATNNGGATGCGNGGATATCAGNCCCCGGCACGTCCGGCCTTNGGGCGCAGNACATGCGTATGTGCCGCATCATAGAGCGCGCTGTCACGGAANTCGTCTGTCTGGGCCAGACCACGCCCGACAAAGATAAGGGCTGTACGGGTGATTTTCTCCGCCTGCACTTTTTTCCGTATGTCAGCCAGCGTTCCGTGGATATAGGCTTCGTCCGGCCAGCCAACCCGATAGGCCACAATCACCGGACAATCGGCACCATAAAGCGGTATCAGATCCCGCTCAATCTGGCGCAGATTGCGGATCGAAAGGTGAATGGCAAGTGTTGCGCCGGTTTTGCCGAGGCTGGTCAACTCCTCGCCCTGCGGCATGGCGGATGATTTCATCGCGGTGCGCGTCAGGATCAATGTCTGCGTCACTTCGGGCACCGTCAGCTCGATGCCGAGGCTTGCCGCCGCCGCCGCATAGGCCGATACNCCCGGCACAATCTCATAGTCAATGCCAAGCGCCTTGAGCCGCCTGATCTGTTCGGCAATGGCACCGTAAAGTGACGGGTCACCGGAATGCACGCGCGCCACATCCTCGTCCCGCGCACGGGCGGCTTCGATCTCGGCCATGATATCTTCCAGTGTCAGCGCGGCGGTATCGACGACATGCGCCGTATCCGGTGCAGCCGCAACAACCGCTGCCGGCACAAGCGATCCAGCGAAAAGGCAGACAGGACAGCGTTCAATCAGTCGCAGGCCGCGCACAGTGATCAATTCCGGATCGCCCGGCCCGGCACCGATGAAATAGACTTTCATATCGCTGTCTCCGTCCCCTGTTGGTGCGCGGCCTGATCACCCGCTTCGTCATCCTCGCGATCAAGATGCTTGGCATAGCCACGCGGCGTGTAGACAGCGTCGCCGCGGCCTAGCGCCAGATNGCGCGACGCGCTGGCACCGACCATAACCGTCGTCAGCATATCCACTTCGTCAATATCCAGCGTTTCCAGGGTGCGATAGCGGATATCTTCTTCCGGTCGTCCCAGATTTGACGCCAGAAGCACCGGCACATCACCGCTGCGATAGGACATCAGGATCTGGCGCGCCTGTGCCAACTGCGTGCGGCGTCTGCGGGATACCGGATTATAGAAAGCCACAACAAAATCACCGGCACCGGCAGCATGAATGCGCTTTTCAATCGCCTCCCAGGGCGTCAGGAGATCAGACAGGGAAATGGCACAAAAATCATGTCCCAGAATGGCACCAGACCGCGCCGCTGCGGCTTGCATGGCAGAAATGCCGGGCGTTGTTACGACCGCGACACGGCGTGCCGATGCGCTTACACCGCCGTCATCTTCGTCCCTGTCCAGCAATTCATAGACCAGCGCGCCCATCGCATAGATGCCAGCATCCCCTGAACAGATCACCGCGACATCTTTACCCGTGGCTGCTGCTTCCAGCGCATAGCGGCACCGAGCCTCTTCTTCTCCAAGCTTGAAGTCACGCCGCGGAATATGCGCGGCGGCAGCCCCCAGCAGGTCGATATAGAGGTCATAGCCGACAAGTTCATCCGCACCAAAAATCATCTGTGATGCCTCGGGTGTGCGCCATTCCGGCTTGCCGGGGCCAATGCCGACAAGCATCACCCGCCCCGGTTTGCGCCCGGGCAAACGATGCGCCAGCGCAGATTCTGCCTTCGCCAGCGCCATGGTAGCCGTGTCAGATTTCGCCTTTGGATGAATCAGCATCCCGTCGGCACCGGCCGCCGCCAGTGCCGCACCCTCGGCAACGCCATACACACCAATTTCCTCAAAAACCGTTTGTGAAGGTGTCTTCAACCGGTCTGTTTCAGCCGCCAGCTGGTCACGGTCAAACACCCGCACCGGAACGGCCAGCATGGCCGCCAGCGCATGAATGGCTGGCTCATCCGCCTTGATATCTGCTGTCACCACAGCCGCAATAGCGGCAGCATTGATATCAGCGCGCTGCAATTCGCGCATGACGAATTCACTCACATCTTCTGCTGGCGCACCGCGCGCACACCCAACCCCGAGGATGATATCCTGCGGGCAATAGACAAGCTGGTTTTCTGCCGGCATTTTCTGCCGGCGTGTGACCGTCAATGTCACTGCGTCACCGCGCGGGATATGCTCAAACCAGTCATTCAACTCTGGCAGCGCCTCACCTTCAAGAAACGCGCCGTCGCCTGCCAGCAGCTGGGGCATCACCCGTGCAGCCGCACCCGGATTGGCAAGACGCCAGCCACGTGGCGGCTCATCCAGCGANATCTGCCAGCGCAGATCGCCTGCTGTTGTCATCGCCAGATCGGCCTCAAGAATATCCGATACCTGACGCGATAATGTGATCGCACCGTGATGTCCACCAATGAGGGGAACCACGTGACGCCCGGATTCCGCCACGGCCAANACGGGGGCATCGCTGCTTTTGTGGCGCAGATGCGGGGCCACTGCCCGGATCAGGATCCCGGCGGCACAGATGCCTATGATCGGCCGTCCACTGCTGAACAGATTGGCGATGTGTGCGCGCGCCTTTCCAAAATGAAAGGGCGCATCCGGGCAGCGCAAAGCATGTCCGTGNATATCGGCATCGATATGCGGGGCAAGGCGCTGTGCCAGCGCAAGGCCAGCTTTCGAAAGACAGATGATAACTGGCCGTTTTGCCAGCTCTTGTTTCAACTGATCCACGGGTCATCCCCTTTATAGACAAGGATCATGGAAAAATAGGGAGCGTCATCGGGGGCATCTGCAAGTGCAAGTGCCTGCTGCTGTGGCAACGACGCGTGGCTNGTATAGAGCGCACGATCCAGAAGGCCAAGGCGGGTCAGCAGAGCGCGAATACGCGGCAGATGACGTCCCACCTTCATTATGGCAACCGCCTCCGCATTGGCGACATTGGCGGCCAGCGTGTCATCATCCAGTGGCCCCGGCAGAATTGTCAGCCGGTCACTGCGCGCAACCAGCGGATGGACCTGCGCCGCCGCACAGGCGGACAGGCTGTTGACGCCGGGAACAATCTCAACNTCAAACCGGTCNCGCAACCGCACCATAAGATACATNAATGACCCGTAGAAAAGCGGATCACCCTCGCATAACAGCACGACATCGCGCCCGTCGGCCAGATGCCCGGCAATATCCGCAGCCGCTTTGTCATAAATTTCCTGCGCCGGCGCGCGGCCGGTGCGCATCGGCACCACCATCGCAATCTCGACCGCGTCAGGACGAATCGCATCAGCGACAATGGACCGCGCAAAACTTTCACCATGGTTAGGCGCCGGATAAGCGACGACCGCAGCGGATTCGATCAGCGACCAGGCGCGGCGCGTTACCAACAGCGGGTCGCCGGGGCCAGTGCCGACACCAAATAATGTCCCCTGTTTTGTGGTCATAGCTTCCATCACACCTGTCCTGTGTCAGTGCCAGACGGCTTCAACCAGACCCATTGCGTGACTGGCATCAACGGACGCCATCCGTGGAACCCGCCTACCGGATCGGCATGCTGAACCGCAATACGNGTCAGATCACCACCTGTGCCCTGCCATGCAGACACCATCAATGCCTCGCTTTCAATGGTGACAGCATGCGCCACCAGCACCCCGCCCGGCCGCAGCCGGGCTTGCGCCAACGCCAATATATCCGCTGACAGCCCGCCACCGACGAATACCGCATCCGGTGTTGGCAGACTGTCAAACAGCGCTGCCGGGTCTTTTGCCAGATCGGCTTTCACCGGCGTGAACCCTGCAACCCCGTGGCGTTCCGCATTGGCCACCGCCATGTCAAGCTGACCCTGATTACGGTCTATCCCGATGGCGCGCCCACCCGGGGCGGCGCGCAGAAAATCAATTGATACCGCACCGGACCCGCTGCCAATATCCCACAAGACTGCCTTTGGAAACGGTGCCAGCTTTGCCAGTGCGCTGGCCCGGGCATCACGTTTCGTCAGCTTTCCGTCATTCACAAAACGGTCATCCGGCGCGGCCAGCCCGGTGGCAGGCGCTTTACCATCACAAGCAATGCCGATGATATGGAAGTCGGGTACGTCGTTATGNTGCCAATCAGCAGCCGTGCCGGAAAAAAAGGCCTCCTGCGCCCCGCCAAGATGCGCCATCACATGCATCTGCGCTGTNTTATGGCCCCATGCGCACAACGCCTTGGCAACAGCAGCCGGGCTGTTCCCATCCTGCGCNATCACCAGCAATCGCCCGTGCGGGAACAGCGCCGCACGCAGATGTTCCAGCGGGCGACCATGGATGCTGACAATCCGGCAATCCTGAATCGGCCAGCCAAGATGCGCCGCAGCAAGCTGCAACCCGGAGACGGCGGGAACAACCTCGCAACCATCCGGCCCCAATCGGCGCACCAGACTGGCACCGGCACCAAACCACATCGGATCACCCGTTGTCAGAATAACAAGTGATTGATCAGCTTTGTCATCTATAATACTGAAAATATTTGAAAATGGCGTCGGCCAATCAATGACTTCAGCCGTTTCAGGCAAGGCGTCATGAAAGCGCGTTGCCGCAATGATGCAGCTGGCTGTGGCAATCCTCTGCAGCACCCTGTCAGGTAATGCAGCAATGCCGGCCTCGGTTACCCCAGCTACTAGCGGACGCATTATCAAGCCTCTTGACTGGTGTCGTTAGCAGCCAGCAACGCGGCAGCATTCACCACCGAAGACGCCATGGCCGAACCACCGCGGGTGCCATGCACCACAAGAAACGCTGCGGCAATGTCGGCCTCGGACAGCGCCGATTTGCTTTCTGCCGCACCGACAAAGCCCACCGGACAGCCGATAATCGCCGCAGGCGGCGGCGCCCCGTCTGCCAGAATTTCCAACAGTCTGAACAGTGCCGTGGGCGCATTTCCAATCGCCACCACCGCACCGGCCAACCTGTCCCCCCAGAGATCAACCGCGGCGGCAGAACGGGTGGTGCCCAGATCGCGCGCCAGATTGGGGGTATGCGGGTCATTCAATGTACAGATCACATCATTGCCTGCAGACAGGAACCGCCGTGTGATCCCGCTGGCGACCATTTCGCAGTCGCACAGAATGGGGGCACCGTCCGCGATGGCGGCAGCGGCACGGCCTGCAAAGCCTGCACTGGCTTGCAGATCATCCAGAATGTCAGGCATGCCGCATGCATGGACAAGGCGCACCGCTATCTGCGCCATATCCTCGGGCAAAGCGGCAATCGCCGGTTGCCGACGTACAATCGCAAAGGATTGCCGGTATATGGCCTGGGGATCTTTCAGATAGGGCTGCATTGGCGGGTCAGCGGTCTCCGCTGCTCTTTGTCACGTTGCGATGACGCACGGATTCAGGCCCAAGCGGGTGGTCTGCATGTGGATAAGGGTGATGATGATGATCGTGGCCATGATCATGGTCATGGTCATGACTATGGTCGCCATGATGGTGATGCCCATGCGCATGATCGTGATGGTGATGATGGCCGGCATCCAGACGGCAAGCGCCTGTACAAAAATGATCGCACAGCGCGCAATCCTCGACATTACTGCCAGGTGCGGACACACCCTGCCCTTCGACATGATGGTGGTGGCTTTCTTGCGGTAACCCTACCTCTTCTTCGAAACCCAGCACCTGCGCGCGATATTTGCACATCGCACAATTCATGTTGTTGCTGCCTTCGAGTATCTCGCGCACGCGGTCCGCAAAGGTTGCGATCACCTTGGGGTGGTCATTCAGATAGCCCGCCTTCACGATTTCAATGTCGGGATGCGCGGCGGCAACCTCGTCGGTGAAGCCATAGATCCGGTCAATCAGGATTCCCGAAAACAGAAAATAGGGAAAGACGACGATGCGTTTGAAGCCAAGCCGCGTCACATGTTCAAGACAGGGTTGAACAAGCGGGAAGGTAACGCCCGAATAACCGACTTCTGCCCAACCAAATCCCATCCCTTCCCAGAGCATGCGTGAAATTTTGGAAATATTGGAGTTGGCATCCGGATCCGAGGCCCCGCGGCCAATGACGACAAGACATGTGTCGCTGCGCGCAACTTCGCCATTGGCGGCATCGGCATCGGCAATCGCCTGTGAAATTCTGTCACCGGCTGCCTGCAGCATCTGCAGATCAACCGCAAGTTCACGTCCGTACTGGATGGTAATGCCATGCTCTGCCGCATAGGTGTTCAGCACTGACGGAATATCATTCTTTGCATGGCCGGCCGCAAACAGCATGCCCGGCACCGCAAGCACATGCGTCACCCCCTGCGCGCGCAGATTGTCGAGACCCGTCTTGATCACCGGTGTGGCAAATTCCAGATAGCCATATTCCACCGGCCATTCAGGAAACATCGGCGCTAATTTTTCGGCCAGCACAGCGAATTCTGTAACTGCCGATTTCGACCGGGAACCATGTCCACAAATCATGACGCCATATTTTGGCGTGCCAGGCTGTCCGTCATGCATGGGCTTGGTCTCCTTGCTGGCCGTCTGGTGCGCACCCGTTATCTGCGGCGGCATCTATATCTTCGCTATCCTGTGCAGAACCGCCGTCAGGCATTCCTGCAGGCGTGCCGCTCTTTCGCGTCGCAATCAGCCCGGCTGCCAGCGCGGCCGATACCCCGCCAAAAACAACACCGGCAATATGCGCATGACCGGCAAGGTCGCCAAGATGGCCCCAATGCGCCATGGCAGGCCCTGACATGATTACACCGTGGGTTGCCACAACCACGACTGCCAATGATCTAAATAGAGAGGGGTGCAGGATTCGATGCATGGCCAGTTCCGTCTGTTCAAATACGCGCCGCGGCCAGGGCATCCGGATGAAAATATGCGCCGATAGCATGCCTGCCATCCAATCGCGCATCCATAGGTTGGGGGCCCGGGATTGGTGCCTTTGCTGGGTTCACCGCACCGGGGTCGCTTTCATCCTGTTACCAAGTCCTCCGACCTGATCCAGATAATAGCTTTGGATGCTGATAACAATTGCGCCAAAGCGACCAAAGTTGAATTATACCGCCGTCTGGAAAAGACTGAATTACAGGACTGCAAAAGCCGCATGCCGCATCTTTGCGCGATGCGGCCGAACCAAACGGAACAAATCGCCTTGATGTCACTTCAGGACTTTCTGCCATTGGCGCATCTGGGCGCTTTGTCCGGCTTTGCTGTCAGTGCCTTTGGGGTGCGCGCCGGCATGGTGGCCGCCGCGATGGCGCTGGACCGGCTGATTGGCGAGCCAGATTTACTGTGGCGCCACCTGCCGCATCCGGTTGTGTTGTTTGGACGGATTATTTCCACCTTTGACCGGCGCTGGAACCGGCGGCAGGGCGTTACCGGCAGGGGGCGACAGTGCCGCGGCATCATCGCCGCCCTGCTGTTCCTTGCTGTTGGCCTGGTCATTGGCGGCCTGCTTAGCCTTGGCGGGCCGCTTATCGTCCTGATCTGTCTGACAGTGCTGCTTGCCGGGCGGTCGCTGGATGACCATATCCGCGCCGTTGCCGCCGCACTTGATGACGGTCTGGAACCCGCACGGACAGCCGTTGGCATGATTGTTGGCCGTTCCACTGCCAATATGGATGAGGGCGATATCGCGCGCGCCGCCATCGAAACAGGCGCGGAAAACCTGTCCGACGGTGTATTTGCCCCCGCTTTCTGGTTTGTCCTTGCAGGTCTTCCGGGCCTGTTTGCCTATAAGATAGTCAATACAGCTGACAGCATGATCGGCTATCGCAATGCCCGGTACCGGGCCTTTGGCAGTGGGGCAGCGCGGCTGGATGATCTGCTTAACCTCATCCCGGCACGATTGACAGCGCTGCTTATCGTAGCCGCTTCGCTTTTTCGCGGCCGCATCCTCATCGCCCTGAAAATCATGATGCGCGACGGTAAATATCACGCCTCGCCAAATGCCGGCTGGCCGGAAGCGGCCATGGCCGGGGCGCTGGATGTCTGGTTGGCGGGGCCGCGCCGCTATGGCAATCGCGTGCGGCAGGCGCGGCGCTTTCACGAAGCGGGGCGCGATGCCGACCAGGCCGCCATTTTCGGGTCTTTGCGCTTGCTGCTGATCGCACAAATACTGTTTGGGGCGATGATGGTGATCATGCTGGTGGCACTTGCCGGCTAGTTGCGCCTAACAGCCGGCGATGTTAGCCAGCGCATCCATATCCAGATTTGTTGCCATATGCCGTGCCAGATCATCCAACACGCTTTCGATGCGCGCGTCAAAATCGATTCGGCCAAACGCACCACTGCGGCCGCGCTGCTGCGCCAGATCATCCAGAAAGGCGCGGCGAAACCCATCATCTGCAAACAGCCCGTGAAGATAGCTGCCCATCACCTGGCCGCTTTCAGATATCGCACCATCATGCCGGTCATCAATGCGCAACATCGGACGATCACAATCAGCGCCCGACGTGCGCCCCATATGAATTTCATAACCACGCACCGACGTGCCGTAACCAACCGATTCCGCTTCGACCGACGTCAGTGTCTTGTCACCAGCCAGCACTGTTTCCACCGCCAGAAGGCCAAGCCCCGGTGCGGCGCCCGCCGGCCCTTCAACGCCATGCGGGTCATCAATCACCTTTCCCAGCATCTGATAGCCGCCACACAGACCAAGCACCCGGCCACCGCGCCGCACATGCGCAGCAATATCGATGTCCCAACCCTGTTCACGCAGAAAGGCCAGATCGCTGATGGTGGATTTGGACCCCGGCAGCAGCACCATATCGGCGTCACCGGGGATGGGATCTCCCGCCTCAACAAGGGTCAGCGCTACATCATCCTCGCCTGCCAGCGGGTCCAGATCGTCAAAATTGGCGATGCGGCGCAGCACCGGTACTGCGATATGAAGCGGTGCATCACGCGCGGCATCACCGGCTTTTCCGGCAATATCCAGAATATCCTCGGCCGGCAGGAAACGTGCCGGCGCAAACCAGGGCAGAATGCCAAGCCCCGCCCAGCCAGTGGCACGTGAAATGATATCCATACCTTCAGAAAACAATGTCGTGTCGCCGCGAAACTTATTGATCATAAACCCTTTAATTAAATCAGCGTCTTGTCGGTCCAGCACATTCTCCGTACCCACAAGACTGGCAATCACGCCCCCACGGTCAATATCGCCGACCATCACAACCGGCACATCTGCGGCAAGGGCAAATCCCATATTGGCGATATCCCCGCCACGCAGATTGACCTCGGCCGGGCTGCCAGCCCCTTCGACGATGACAAGGTCTGCCTCTGCCTTCAGCTTGCCAAAACTGTTCATGACAGCGGGCAACAGATCAGATTTACGCGTGCCATATTCGCGGGCGCGCATGCTGCCGACGCGTTTGCCCTGCACGATGACCTGCGCACCCGTTTCGGTTTCCGGTTTTAGCAGGACAGGGTTCATATGAATGGTTGGCGATACATGGCAGGCACGTGCCTGCAACGCTTGTGCACGGCCAATTTCGCCACCATCAGCGGTGACTGCCGCATTGTTTGACATATTTTGTGGCTTGAAAGGGCGTACCCGCAGACCCTTGCTGGCAAAATGGCGGCAGAGCCCGGCAACAAGCACCGATTTGCCGACATTGGAGCCAGCTCCCTGCAGCATGATTGCGGCAGACATCAGAATTCGACGCCGATCTGTGCTTTGATGCCCGAACGGAACGGGTGTTTGATCAGGGTCATCTCGGTCACAAGATCCGCCTGCTCGATCAGGTCTTCAGCTGCATTTCTGCCGGTCAGCACAACATGCGTCATTTCCGGCTTTTCCGTTTCAAGGAAAGACAGCACCTCACCAAGATCAATATAACCGTAACGCAGCGCAATATTGATCTCGTCCAGCAACACCATGTGGTAGGCAGGGTTGCGGATCAGTTCTTTTGCCTTTTCCCAGGCAGCCATGGCAGCGGCAACATCACGCTCGCGATCCTGCGTTTCCCAGGTAAAACCCTCGCCCATCGTGTGAAAATCACACAAATCCCCGAAATGGGTGGTGATCAGATTGCGTTCACCGGTATCCATGCCGCCCTTGATGAACTGCACAACACCCGTTTTCAGCCCATGGGCGATGCAGCGGAAAACCATGCCAAAGGCAGACGAAGATTTTCCTTTTCCCTTACCGGTATGGACGATGATCAACCCCTTTTCACCGGTCTTGGAGGCCATGATCTTGTCGCGCGCCTGCTTTTTGCGCGCCATTTTCATGTTGTGGCGCTCGATATCCGAAGGTGGTGTTTCATCGGCAGGGTTGGTCATGCTCGGCTCTCCTCGGATGGTGTGCGCAACCGTTCAATATCAGACTGCACGCTGTTACGTCTTGGTGTCCATAGGCCGCGCGCAATCGCCTCTTCAAACCGTGCCAGCATATCGGCATAGGCGGCATCATTTGCCGTTTCGAGGAAGCTGCGCACATCCTCATCTTCAATATAGGCTTCAAACAGGGCCGCAAAATGATGTTCTGTCACCTGACGGGTCGTGGCCGCAAAGGCAAACAGATAATCTACAGTCGCCGCCATCTCGAAAGCGCCTTTATAGCCGTGCCGCATGGCACCTTCGATCCATTTTGGATTGCTGGCGCGCCCGCGAACAACGCGGCCAATCTCTTCTGCAAGGGTACGGATGACAGGTCTTTCGGCCAGCGAGTGGTCATTGTGATAGACGGGCACATCACGACCGGACAGGTGTGCCACGGCGGCCGAAAGACCGCCCGCAAACTGGTAGTAATCGTCGCTGTCCAGAATATCATGCTCGCGATTATCCTGATTGTGCAAAACAGCATCAGTAGCTGTGAGCCGCGTCTCAAGGACATTGCGCGCGGCAATGCCATCAGCGTGTTCACCATAGGCATAGGACGACCAGACGAGGAAGGCTTCAGCAAAGTCTGACCTGTCTTCCCACAGCTTTTCATCAACAAGGGCCTGCAGACCCGCACCATAGGCACCCGGCTTGGCACTAAAAATACGCAACAGGCTCTGCATCTCCGCGGTTGCGCTATCCATGCCACCCGCTTTCATCGCGGCCGCATCGCGCTGCGCATTGGCAGCGATCGGATTCATATCCTCTGGCTCATCCAGCGCGGCAACAGCCCGCACCGCCCTGTCAAACAGCGTCATCTGGGCCGGAAAGGCATCGCGGAAAAAACCGGAACAGCGCAGACAGACATCGACGCGCGGCCGGTCCAGCACTTCAAGCGGGATGATGTCAAATCCGGTCACCCGGCGCGAGCTGGCATCCCAGGAAGGCCGGACCCCCATCAAGGCCAATGCCTGTGCAAGATCGTCACCACCGGTACGCATATTCGAGGTGCCCCATGCCGACAGCACAATCGCGCGCGGCCAGTTGCCATGCTCCATCAGATGCCGGTCCAAAAGTGCCTCGGCCGAGGCCCAGCCAAGCCGCCAGGCAACCGGCGTTGGCAAGGCACGGGAATCGATGGAAAAGAAATTGCGTCCTGTCGGCAACACCTCTGGCCGGCCGCGCGTCGGGGCACCAGACGGGCCCGCAGGCACAAATCGGCCGTTCAGCGCCCGTAACAATGCGTCCATCTCGCGCGGTCCGCAGGCCGTCAGCCGGTCGCGGATCGTCGGCAATGCCGTCTCGATGATCATGGCCGATTGCGGACCGGGCGGCGGAACCCGATGTTCGACAAGCGCGTGGGCAAGCAGATCCAGCCGTTCTACAGTATCACCGGTGCTGCGCCAGGGTGCCGATGACAGATCCGCAAGCATGCGCGGACGCGCACCATCCCACGGCACGCCACGCTCTGCCGTCAGCGGGTCCAGTATCTCATCACCGTCGCCTTTGAGGCCGAGATCAGCCGCCAGGGTGCGCGGCAAAGCGGCCTGGGCACCGGTGCCGTCTCCTCGCGGGGTACGCAACATCTGCGTCAAAAGCCCATCTGCCAGGGGCCGGTCCGGCGTGACCCCGAAAATATGCAGCCCGTCACGAATTTGTAGTTCTTTGAGATCACACAGAAAATTATCCAGTTTCAGCAGCTTCTCGCCCGCATCATCATCTGCCGCGATCCCGCAATCTGCCGCGATACCGGCGCGTTCCGCTGTCATCAAAATATCACTCAACAGCGCGTCAGACCGGGCACGATCCATGCCGGCCGCCTCGAAATATTCATCCATCTGCGATTCCATTTCGGCCATCACACCATGGCTGTCCGCCTGCGTCATGGGTGGGGTCAGATGGTCGAGGATCACCGCAGCAGTGCGCCGTTTCGCCTGCGCCCCCTCACCGGGATCATTTACAATGAACGGATAGAGATGCGGCGTCGGNCCAAGAATGGCCTCGGGGAAACAGGCTGCGCTCAAGGCCAGCGCCTTGCCAGGCAGCCATTCCAGATTGCCATGTTTGCCAAAATGCACCACCGCCGATACATCAAAGCTGTAACGCAGCCAGAAATAGAGTGCCAGATAGTTATGGGGCGGCACCAGATCAGGCGAATGATAGGTAGATTTCGGATCGATGTTATAGCCACGCGCCGGCTGGATGGCGACGACCACATTGCCAAATCGACGTAAAGGCAGGCGCAAGGCGGCACCATCCCACATAGGGTCCTCTGCCGGACCGCCCCAACGCGAAACAATGGCGTCCCGCGTGCTGGCTGGCAGCCTTTTGAACGCATCCTCATAAGCGGCCAGTGGCATCGCCGCATCACAGTCCCGCCCCTGCCATCCGGCATTGGTTGGCCCTGCCCGCAAATGCGCCACCAGCGCGGCAGAATCCTGCGGCAAGCCAACCACTTCATCGCCAACCACATCATCGCCAACCACGTCATCGCTGGCCAGATCATAGCCAGCATCTTGCATGGCGCGCATCGTGCCCAGAACGCTTGCCGGTGTATCCAGGCCAACCCCATTTGCCAGCCGACCGTCACGGTTCGGATAATTCGCCATGATCAGCGCCACACGCTTTTCACTGGCAGGTGTCTTGCGCAGACGGCTCCATGCCGCCGCAAGCTGTACCGCAAATTCAGCACGATCCGGCACCGCGTCATAAGCCGTTGTCATCGCATGCGTCAGCGCATGACGCTGCGGCGCACGTTTGAACCCGATTGCCCGCGTCAGAATGCGTCCGTCAAGTTCGGGAAGCGCAACATTCATNGCCAGATCACGTGCGGTCAGGCCGGCACCGGACTGCGTCCAGTCATCGACCAGGCTGGCCGAAAGCACCAGCTGAAAAACCGGTGCATCGACGGCACCAAAAGGACCGGCGGACCGCAGTCCCGGCATGGCGTCGTCCCCGCCGGACGGGTCAGATACCGCAAAACTTGTCAGATTGAGGATCACATCGACGGACGCTGCCTGCAGCAGGTTGGCGACGATGCCGCCTGACTCTGCCTCTTTCAAGCTGGCGCCGAAAATGGGAAGCGGATTGAGCCCTGCTTTTCGACACGCATCAATCAACGCATCCACCGGCGCCAGATCCCCGGCCTGCATCAATGCGCGGTAAAAGACAATCGCGGCCACCGGCGCACCCGGTTGCCAAAACGCCTGCAATGCATCAAGACCGGGCACATCACCAACGCGTCCGGGCCAGTAGATCCCGGCGCGCAGCAAAGGCTTTGGCGGTACCGCCACCGCTGAACCATTCACAANATCAGACAGAGCGATCAGAAACTGGACCGCATTGTCCCGCCCACCTGCATCAAGATAGGCGGCGAGGTTCCTGCGTGTTTCGGTACTGAAGCCGGAGAGGTAATCCAGTTCAGGATCCGGCTTGCCATCGCCGGGNAAGAAGATCACCGGTGTTCCACCCGGCTGCTTTGCCTGCTCTGCAAGCTGCTGTACCCCATAACTCCAATAGGCCTGTCCACCCAGAAGCCGCACAACAATCAGGCGCGCGCCAGCAACAGTGTTCTGAATATAGAGATCAACGGAATAGGGATGCGAAAGGCTGAGATAATTGGCAACGCGCAGATCGGGCGCATCACCCGTTGCCGCCAGCGTGTCAATTGCTGCCGAGAGAAGCGCCACCTCGGTATCGGCCGATGTCAGGAAAATAATCTCGCCAGCCGGCTGACCGAGATCGACCGCCTCGTCGGAGTCATAGAGCGCTCCGCTCTCGTCGATTTTAAGAAGATGCATGTCCTGCAATCACCTCGCCGCCAAGCCGGTCAGCAATGGCATCCGCATCAAGGCCGGCAAGGCCGATGACGACGAGCTGGCCAGACGCGCCACCCTGCTCACGCGCAAAATAGCCATCTACGCGCCTGCCGACAGCCTGCACCACGTAAGGCAGTGCCTTGCCATCCACAACCACACGGCCCTTGGCCCGCAAAATCCCGAATTCTGATGCCATGTCAGAGATGCATTGCTGAAACAGATCGGCATCCGCAACCCCGTCCAGCGCAATTACATAGGAGGCGAATTCATCATGGCCATGCTCATGATGATGGTGATGTCCGTGCCCGTCCTCATGGTGATGATCATCTGCGTGATCATGGTCGTCATGATGGTCGTCATCATGGTGATGATGATGGTGCATATGTTGTGAACGCGCATGCGCCTGGTCTTCCATGCCAAGCCCCAGAATGGCATCCATCGGTGCTGCACCACCAGCAACCGGAATGATGGGTGTTGGCTCTGCAAGCTGTGCTTCGACAACGGCACGCGCACGCGCCATACCATCAGCGTCCAGCATATCCGCCTTTGACAGCACAATCAGATTGGCAGCGCCGATCTGATCGGAAAAAAGCTCGTCAATCGGGCTTTCGTGATCAAGTTCTTCATCAGCGGCACGCTGCGCTTCCAGCGCGGCAAGATCATGCGCCACACCCCCACTGGCAAGGGCGGGCCCGTCCACAAGCGTGACNACCCCGTCAAGCATCACCTGCGCTTTGATATCCGGCCAGTTGAAGGCCTGCACAAGAGGCTGAGGCAGCGCCAATCCCGATGTTTCGATGATAATATGATCAGGGCGCGGATTCTGCGCCAGAAGCTGCCGCATGCTTGGCAGAAAGTCATCGGCAACGGTGCAGCAGATACAGCCATTCGCCAGTTCGATGATGTCCTCGGCACCGCAGCTGTCCGCGCCACATTCTTCCAGCATCGCACCATCCATGCCGATGTCCCCGAATTCATTGACAATCAGCGCCAGCCGGCGGCCATTCGCCTGCATGATGATGTTGCGGATCAGCGTCGTTTTTCCGGATCCTAGAAAGCCGGTAACAACGGTGGCGGGAATACGCGTGACAGCCATTTGTGATCTTTCATAAATGCTGTGTCCGGCTCATGGGCCGACCACGGGAAAATAAAAAGGCAGTGCCTTATGACCCTGCCTTTTNCCTTGTACGCCGCCCNCGGACGGGCGGCGGCACATTCTTTTNCGGCAAGGCCTTACAGGGCAGAGAAGATCATGCCTTCGACATTCTCAACGAGGAAAGCAAGGCCCACACCGGCAACAACAGCACCAGCAAGNCGCGGCTGCAACGCTGCCACATCGATGATTTTCCAGACCCGGGCTGTGGCCAATGCCACGCCACCCGCGATCAGCATCTGGATCATGCCAAATCCGACGAGATAGGCGATGACAGGTGTTGTTTCAGCACCAATAACTGCCGCACCATAGGCCCACCCGTGGAACAGTCCCGCAGCGGCAGCCAGAATGGCGGCCACGCGCAGATCCATGATCTTGCCCCGCATGGCNACAACACCCGCGGCAACAACCGAACCGGTGATGACAAGTTCGGCAAGTGGCAGGCTGACAGCGGCCAATGTCAACATCGTGCCGCCCACGGTACCGGCAACGAAAGCAGCCGGCATAGCCAGCTTGTTGCGATGGAAGGCAGCGATCAAGCCGACGCCGATGATAAAGGCCAGATGGTCAAAACCGATGACCGGATGGCCGACACCCGACAGAAAGCCGTGCATGGCTGTTTGCGGTGTCATCCCGCCAAGCGGATGATGGGCAAAGGCAGCGCCGGCCGACATCAGGACCATGGCTGTTGCGGAAAGAAGAATTCTGTTCATTGGGTCCCCCTCGAAACCTTGTTGGGCCAAATGGCCATTCCCGGGGGTACANGAACCGCTGACACGCAATGTGCCATTATGTGCGCTTCACGGCAGTCCCCGGCCGTTGCTTCAGGCGTCAAAGGCAGGTCTCCTGGCTCGTGGTCATTGCCCGGCACCCTTCCCAGACCCAAAAGGCCCAGTGGTTACAGACGGGCGACCAACCTACAGTCGCGGGGACGGCTATGGCATAGGGCAGTCATTTTTCACCCGCACCATATTCCCTCATTAAGGCATGAAGCTTTGCTTCACAGCCACCTTTAATGCTGCNNCAAGATGGGCTGATTCTGTCGCACCCTGTCAACCAATATCGTCATGGAATGGCCTGTTGCCGCCATTGGATGAATGCCGGCACCGGGCTAGCGATCAGGAAAAGGCCAACGCACCTGTAACACGCACCGTGCCGACATCCTGTCCGGCCCAGTTTTGCAATCTGGGCGACGCGTAGGACATGACTGTTTCCGGCAAATCATACCCAAGCGCATGGATGACTGCGCCAAGACCGGCATTTGCCGCGCGGCTGTTACCGTCACGTGCCTTCAGCATCAGGCCGAGCCCAAAATCATGGAACGCGGCCGCATACACGCCCTCAGCCCCGATCTTTGCAGTAATGTTCATGCCAAGGGACGCTGCAACCGCCGAACACATGCGCCTGTCACCTGCAATCAGATGCGGCGCAGCCGCGATACCGTCGCGAAGGCGCAGGCAGGCGGCATGGCGTCCGTCTGGCAAATCACCGCCGCCAGCAAAAAGGGCAAAGCCGCGCGCCCAGTTGCCAAGCGGCGCGCTGAGAGCAGGCGCACCGCAGCCATCAATACCACTGGGAAACTGCGTGATATCGATTCCGGTCATAAATTCCAGCATGCCCAGAATGGCTTGTTGCACCGGATGGGCAAGGTCGGCATAGCCTTGCGGATCCGTCCCCATCAGACTGCCAAGCACAAGCATGCCTGCATGTTTACCACTGCAATTATTATGAATCCGGTCCGGCGTTGTAATCGCACGCACCTGTTCGACCATTGTCGGTTGGTCGCCAGACCATTGCGGCCCGCAGGACAGCAGGTCGGGCGACAGGCCAAACCGCGCCAGCAAACCGGCAGCGGCAGCGACATGTTCTGTCTGACCGTTATGGCTGGCGCAGATCAGTGATAATTCCGATGGTGTGAGGCGCAGGCCGGGATCAAGCCCGGTCATTTTTTCTGCAAGCGCCAGCGCCTGTAGCGGTTTCATTGCGGATCGCGGAAATACCAGCCGTTCAACCTCGCCAAGGCCGATAAGGACCGTACCATCGGCATCGCACAGCGCCACATCAACGAGGTGGCAGCTTTCCTCGGCGCCGCCACGGGTCACAGACACGTGCATGGGTTCGGCAGACAAAAGCGGCAGGGAAAGACGCGGACGGGGCACAGTTACGGACATGGCGGCGGCCCTTTGCAGCACGGGAGCGGTTAATATCGATAGCAAAGGAAAAAGGGTGACACAATCGCCGCCCTTTCCCGTTTTTCAGATTGGCCCTGCCAGACCCAAAAGCCCTTTANAACGGGTTGTCCTCGGACTTGCCGCGTGTGTCGAAGAATTCGCGGGTAATCGAGAACACAATCGGCGACAAACTGTCCTGACATCGTGAATCATTGCAGCAGATGTATGGGGAGAGAAACAGCTTGTCACATGAAATACTGCATATAGGTTATTATTTTTATTTAATTTAATAGGACTGCTTCAAGTAGAATATCATCCAGCCTTGCCAGCAACAGCTCACAATCGGCGGCCCCGATGGTCAGTGGCGGACGAATTTTCAGCACATTGTCATGCGGCCCGTCGGTACCAATCAGAATCCGGTGATCGCGGAGGCGGTTGCTGACATATCCGGCCAGGGCGGTAGCAGGATCCTTGGTGGTTCGGTCAGTCACCAGCTCGACCCCGAGGAACAGGCCGCGCCCTCGCACATCGCCGATCAGCATGTGGCGCTGCATTAACTGCCGCAGCCCGTCACGCATTCGTTGCCCCTGCAGCTTTGCATTCTGCTGCAGACCTTCATCATCGACGATGCACAGCACCTCGGCGCCGATCTCGCAGGCCAGCGTCGTGCCGCCAAATGTCGAGAAGAATTCCATCCCATTGGCAAAGCTGGCGGCAATGTCTTCTGTGGTGATCACCACACCGACTGGATGTCCGCTTCCGACGGGCTTGCCAAGCACCACCATGTCGGGCAGCGCGTCCTGCGTATCAAACCCCCAGAAGGCGTCCCCCAGCCTGCCCAGCCCGGTTTGCACCTCATCGGCGATACAAAGCCCGCCTGCAGCACGTATCCGCTCATAGACGCCTGCCAGATAACCAGCCGGCGGCTCGATCTGCCCGCCGACACTGGGATAACTCTCGGCAATAAAACCGGCCAGCGACTGGCCGCGCGCCTTCAGGGCCGCAATCGCGCGATCGATATCGGCGGCGTATTTTTCACCTGCATCGGGGTCGTCATAGCCATATGCCCCGCGATAGGGATCGGCGATTTCAGTGATTTCCACCCAGTCAGGGGCACCTGCCCCGCCCGGGCCGTTGAATTTATAGGGGCTGATATCAATCGTGCCGGTNGTATGACCATGATAGGCATGGTCCTGCACAATCATNCCGCGATGGCCGGTGTAGGCGCGCGCAAGGCGCAGGGCCAGCTCATTCGCCTCGGACCCGGACGTCACAAAATAGCAATGTGTCAGATGCGCCGGCAGGCGCTGCCGCAGCGCATCGGCAAACTTTACCTGTGCGGGATGCAGATAGCGCGTGTTCGTGTTGATCAACCGCGACTGCCGCGCCGTCACGGCGTTGATCCGCGGATGGGCGTGCCCGACATGCGGCACATTGTTGTAAGCATCCAGATATGTGCGGCCCATCTCGTCATAGAGATAATGTTTCCAACCCCTTAACAGCTGTATCGGCTGGCGATAGGACAGCTTCAGATTGGCACCGAAACGCTGGTGNCGCTGATCCCGCAAAGCAGCCGTCGCCNAAACTGGATAGACCAGCTCCTCAGGCAAAAGACCCAGTAAATCCGCCGGATTGGGATAGAGCGTGGAAAAGAAATCTAGATCATCGGCATCCGCCACGCCTGGCCAGTCATGTGGCGGCGCGCCGGTGACATCGGGAAGGCATGGGGCCAGCTGAAAATGCAGATGCGGTTGCCAGCCGCCATTTTCCGAGGGCGCCCCAAGCGTGGCCACCTGCTGACCTGCACGCACCAGATCGCCTGGGGCAAAGGTGCCAATGCTGTCTTTGGCAAGATGCCCGTATAGCGTATAGAAAGGGGTGCCATGCCCATCGATATGTGCCAGCACCAGCACGCCACCATAATCCAGATGCCCGTCCCGATAGACCGCCGCCACCACATGCCCGTCCAGCGGTGCAAAGACCCNGTNTCCGGCTGGCGCAAACAAATCTATACCCAGATGGATGGTACGCCGCCCTTCAACCGCAGTTGGTGCGGTCAGGAACGCTGGCTCTGTATANACAAGGCGCGGCTCCAGATAATGGCCAACATGGATGTCCGTACTGCCCAGCGCCGCCGGGATCAGGGCCACCGCCTCGTCATCCGTGATATCTGTCGGGTCAGCAGGATATACCGAATCCCCCACTGCGCAGGAACAAAGTGGCGCGTCTTCCAACGACCGGCCCATCACCGGGGCAAATTGCTGGCGGTTCTGGCCAATCCATTCCATCAACTGGCTGGCCCCCCGGGTTATGTCCATGCCGGTGGCAACGCGCAAACGCATATCAGCTTCCACCAAACTGGTATGACCGTGTGCCAGCATAAAGGCGCGTGCCGGCGCCTCGCTAATGGTCACATAGGGATCATCCGGGCGCTCCTGTTTCATCAGCGCGCTGTTGACAAGGCTGACACCGAGGCGCGTCATCATCAGCGGCCAGATAAGGCCAATCTCTTCAGCCGATAACGGATAACTGGCGTGATAACCTGCAACAAATGCCGACAGCATTTCCATCGGGCGTTTCTGGTCGAGCACCAGATAGGCNGCCGCCGTCGCAACATCGCAGACAACGGGCGCACGCGTCATATCGCCAAAATCAATGATGCCNCTTAAGGACGGACCATCCTCTGCCGGTGTAACGAGCAGGTTGTAATCATTCCCGTCACAATGGACAGGATGCGNTTCAAAGCTTAACAGTTTAGGTTCACATTTATCTTTAAAATATTGAAAATGATTATCTAAAATTGACTTCAATTTTTGTTCCTGGCCGTCAGCATTCGCCAGATGATCTGGTGACAAATCCCCTAGCGCCTCAAAGGCCCAGTGCGGCGTCAGCGGATGCCATTTGAAAGGCCGGTCCAACTGTGCATGCGAAAATCCCGTGAGGGATCTTGTCAGGGCACCGAGCGCGNTGCCGATCTCATACATCAACGACGGCGTATGCGGCCGCACTGTTCCAAGCTGATGCCCGGGCAATGCCGTCACCAGCCAGACCAGCCTGTCCCTGCCCTCACGGTCGGGCAAGTACCCATATGCCGCGCCATCGACACGCAGGATGCAGCGCGGGATCGGAAGGTGATCTTTTTGCGCTGCCAGATGATCGAGAGCCGCAATCTGCATTTCAATAAAGTCAGCNGTACAATCAGGCCGCATTACCTTGAGGACAGCATGAAAGGACCCGTCGACGAAAACGGCTGCATTAAGGTCAAATTCACCATCCAGACCGGTGATATCTGCCTGNAACCCGTATTGATCCACAATTTGGCGCCGCCAGTGGGCACAATCTTTGTCCGACCACATGTCCTGTCCCATCATATTCTGCACGCCACAGCCACCGCATACAGGCCATAAGGCCGCATTGCAGGCGCACGCCCCAAGGCATCCTAGCCACCGCCGGCAGAAGGTCAATCTGCCTGCGGACGGCCGATNGCAGCTACTTCACATTCGAGGCCACAATGCCCACATNTTCNTGCGGGCGATGNNCGCATTGCATCATCCCCACACCATTGCAAAAACCAAGCTGACAGAGATCATGGCGCATTATTTTATCACCGGGGCGAGCTCGGGCATTGGCGCAGCACTTGTCAGCCGGCTGCTTGATGACGGACACAAGGTCAGCGCAGTCGCGCGCCGTGCGACAAAGCTGGAAAGCCTTGGTGACACAGCAGGTGAACGGTTTCTGGCACTTCCTGCAGACGTATGTGATGCCGATGCGCTGTCAGCAGCCATTGACCGCGCAAACAGTGCGATGGGGCAGATTGATGTCGCCATCCTGAATGCAGGCATCTACACNCCGCAAAATGCGCTTGATATCGACCCTGAGATCTATCGCAGGCATATGGANGTCAACTATATGGGGGTGGTGAATGCACTGCCACGGCTGGTTGACGGTATGGCACGTGCTGGCCGAGGCCAGATCGCCATAGTGTCATCGGTTGCCGGATGGCGCGGCCTGCCAAAAGCAGCGGCCTATGGCCCGACGAAGGCGGCACTGATTTCCCTTGCTGAGTCGATCCACTTTGANCTGGCGCCNAAGGGCATTGATGTGCGCGTAATCTGNCCTGGCTTTGTCGAAACCGAAGCCACNGCGGTAAATGATTACGAGATGCCGGGCATCATCAGTGCAGCGCGCGCGGCCAGTGAAATTGTGAGCGGGCTGAAAACAGATGATTTTGTCATTCAGTTTCCGCGGTCCTTTACCCGCAAGATGGGCCTTTTGCGCTGGCTGCCCGACCGGGTGTTCTTCCGGCTTGTCGGCAGCCGCACCGGCCATGGCGTGCAGCGGGGCGCCTCATGAGCGGACCTGATCGNAAAAACCTGTCAGACGACTACGATATCGTTACCGCCTACGCCAGCGCATTTGGCGCGCTGACACCTGATTCGATTGATGACCTGCTTGATTTGCTGGCCGAGGATGTGCGGTTTGTCGACCCGTTCAATGATGTGACCGGCAAGGCCGGGTTTCGCGCCATTTTCGCGCATATGTTTGCGACCTGCGACGCACCGCGATTCCACATCATCGATATCGCCAGCGGAGACCCGCAAAAGACAGCAGAGGTGGGACGACAGCACGCCTATCTGCGGTGGCGCATGTCGGGACGATTGGCCCGGTGGCCACGCACGAACCTTGATCTGGACGGCATGAGTGAAATTCATATCGAAGATAACAAGATNGTCGCGCATTTTGACCATTGGGACAGCGCCAGCCAGTTATTGGCACGCCTGCCCTTTATCGGCGCGCTGCTGCGTCCAATATTGCGGTTGTTTATTGTCCGGATGGACGGAAACTGAGTAAAACCTCACCCAATTTAACGCCCCATTTGGATATTGTGGCACGGTTGACCATGACCCCGCCCTGATGCAGCACCATCACATCATCAAAATGCACGCTGANNTTGCGGCCATACATGGCCAAACGAAAGCGATATTGCCAGCGCAGCAAATTATCCTGATGGCGGCCAGTGGCATGGCCAATCACATCGTCACATCGCCCCTCATAATGCCCGTCCGAGCGTTTGACGATTACCCATTTGCGGGTTTCGCGCACGCCATCATCATAAATAAACGCTTCATCAAGGATGAAACCGTCATCTGTAGCAGTGCCCTTGATTTCGACCTCAAACTGCCGCCGGATGGTGCCGAAACGGTCGACGAAGACCCCATAGGCCGTTAAAGGCTGGACAAAATAGCGCTCTGGCAAAAAATCAGGAATCTGCACACTGTCAGCCATGCAAGCCGGCTCTATTTATGTTCGAAAAGAAGATGTTTGACATCGATCTGCCCGGCGCGGAAACCGCCCTCGCAATAGGAGAGGTAAAGCTCCCACATCCGCTTGAAACGCATGTCGAAGGTCTTTCCGGACAGTGACGGCCAAGCGGCGATGAACCGTTCACGCCATTCGGCCAGCGTGCGGGCATAATCCAGCCCATACCCTTTTTCNNCCACCAGCTTCAAGCCGGCTGCATCCACCGGCTGTTCAAGCCGCGGCATGGACGGCAGCATGCCGCCGGGAAANATATAGCGCTGGATAAAATCGGGGTTCGCGCGATATTCCTCGAAGGCCTTTTCCTCGATGGTAATTGCCTGCAGGGCTGCCCTGCCCCCATTTTTCAGCAAGCGCGACAACGCTTCGAAATAGGTCTGCCAGTAGGCCTGGCCAACCGCNTCNAACATCTCGATCGAGACAATCTTGTCAAATGTNCCATCCACGTCACGATAGTCAACCAGCCTGACATCAGCGCGGTCAGCAAGGCCGGCAGCGGCAAGCCGGTTGCTGGCAAATTCGTGCTGTGCCTTGGAAATGGTGATGCCTGTAACATGCGCNCCGCGTTCTTCTACGGCGTATTTGGCAANCCCGCCCCAACCGCAACCGATTTCAAGGACATGATCCCCCGGCTGGATATCGGCAAGTTCGGCAAGCCGGCGATATTTGTTTGTCTGCGCGGTCGACAGATCATCGCTGTCCGTTTCATANACGGCCGATGANTAGGTCATCGTGCCATCCAGCCACGCCGCATAGAATTCATTNCCNAGATCATAGTGATAGGCGATGTTGCGCGCTGACCCGTCGCGGGTGTTGCTGCGCANNTGATGATACAGCTTCAGTCCCTGACGCCGCCAGAAACNGGCCTCCATATGCGCGTCGACATCCTTGCTGTGGAGCACGCTCAATTCGATCAGAGCGGGCATGTCATTACTTTCCACAGACCCGTCCATGACCGCTTCGCAGAACCCCATTTTGCCGTCACGGAAGATGCGCGACAGGGCAGCGTGGCTGTTGATTTTCAGATCTGCATGTGGCCCCTGCTTCTGCCCCTTGAACACGCGCACCGCACCATCGGGCAGGGTCACAGTCAGCTGGCCAAATTCGAGCCGTGAAAAAATTGAAAGCAAAAAGGTGAGTTTTCTGCGGTCCCAGAACCCAGCCATAGAATATCCCTACCTTCCGGTGAAATCGCGTGCCCGCGACCATGGCTGCGGTGGCGTGGGACGCCGGAAAAAAGGTACCCGTTTCAACCAGAGGCGCAAGGCCTCGACATGAATGGATACCAGAGGCCGTAGCGGGAATTGACCCGTAGCCAACACAGTTCTGATCACTGTCCTAGTAGTAAGCCTTTCCGCAACCCCGCGCAACGTNGCAGTCAGTTTTGCGGTGCCATTCATCGAATAACGCATCAGCACGCTGATTTTGGCGTTGTCCTTTACTTTGACACGCAACCGGTATNCACCCTCAACCGGGAAAAAGGGAGACACATGCAGCACTTTCTGTGCCTGCAGTATGGTGTCACCGGCGGCTGGAGCCGCGCCGGCCCGGCCCACATAGCTGTGCATGTCGCCAAACGTGTTACGCACCTCATAGATATACATCAGGTCACGGCCCTTGTCGTCACGCAGCAGATAGATTGATACCGGATTGAANGCGACGCCCAGAATGCGCGGAAAGGTNAGCAGCAACACCTTGTCNATGNCATGNTCTGGACANATTTCGGCAGCCATCTCGCGGGCATAGGTGGCCAGCTGCACATNGCTGTCCTTGTTCCGGAAATTGGGACCGTAATCGCNCTGCCGCAGAGACAACAGGTTAAATCNGTCGACCGAAAANANCATTGANTGGCGGNCAGCATCNGCCAGACGGTCCAGGTCAATGAGGATCGAAAGGCCCTTGCGAGACAGGAAATGTGAAGGCGTGCCGTGGCGCGTGTGGTCTATTNTTGAACGCACAAGCTGGCAAGCGGTCATCAGGCAATCTCGCGTTCATCCACCTGCGCCAGAGGCNGAATCGCAGGATACGCNGCAACATTGGTTTTCCAGGGAATCTCGACNCCAAGGCTGCGGGCAATGGCGATTGCGGATTTAAGNCCGTCTTCATGGAAACCATGCCCNGTCCANGCNCCGGCATAAAACAGCTTTCCGCTCCCCTGAATGGATGGCAGCTGCCGTTGCCCGGCAATTGCTGCGGTATCGAAAACCGGATGCGCGTAGTTGAAACTGGCATGCACAAGATCGGCGCACGGTTCGCGATGCGGGTTGAGCGTCTCGAACAAAGGATAGGCACCATCAATGGATTGCAGGCGGTTCATCCAGTANGTCAGGCACAGCCCCTCATCCTCNNCNTCACCAATATANTTCCAAGCGCCCCATGCCTGCCTGCGGCGTGGCATTANTGACGGATCGGAGTGCAGNACCGCNCGGTTAGGCTGGAACCTGAACTGCGAGAGGATCGCACGTTCCTGTNTGGTTGCATCGCTGATCAGCTTCAGCGACTGATCTGCATGCGCCGCCAATACGACATGGTCGAACCAGACATCGCCCTCACCAGCAAGNGACAGGATCACCCCGCCCTGTTCGCGACGCAACCCGGTGATGCGGCTGGACAGATGGATATGGCCACCATCAGTGCCGCCAAGGCTGGCCGCAATCCGATTGACATATTCGCGGGACCCACCCTTGACCGTACGCCAGACCGGGCGGTTGAACAGGTGCAGCAATTTGTGATTTTCCATGAACTGCAGAAGTGATCGCACTGGATAATCACGCATCATTNTAGCGCTGCACGACCAGATAGCCGCCCCCATTGGCAGCAGATGGTCTTCGACAAAGGGCTTGCCGTAACCTTCGCGCGCAATGAATTCGCCAAGCGTTTCACCGGTCGGCCCCTGAAAGGCGCTATGATAGCCTGTGCNATAGAACCGCGACAGATCCGCGAGCATTGACCAAAAGCGTGGTCGCACCAGATTGGCAGGCTGTGCCACAAGGCCCAGCGCTGATCCGCTATATTCACAGCCGCCCTGCCGCAACGAAACAGAAAAGCTCATATCCGTATCCAGCCATGGCACATCCAGCTGTTCGAACATTGAAACGAGATTGGGGTAGTTCAACGGGTTGAAAACGATAAAGCCGGTATCGACCGGCACCTTCGTTCCGTTGAAGTCNGCATCAACCGTGTTGCTGTGACCNCCNAGACGACTGTCACTTTCGAACAGGTGAACANCGGCTGAATGGTTCAGGAGGTAGGCGGTGCCAAGGCCGGATATTCCCGACCCGATTACTGCAATACGCATGGATGTTTCCCAGCGACTGGACCCCCACCCATGGCACCTTGNGTGCAGCGGTCACATTGATCTTGTTATGGACTTCATATAGGGACTAACCTTGCGTTGCAACATGCATTCAGCCCCTTTGTTTCGAGAAAACTGTTTTTCAGCCGGATGATCTCGTCTTTTCGCATTCCCCCGGAAAATCAAAATGTTCGCGCGATCGAAATCGCTGGTGGCGGGTTACAGGCACGCGTTCTGAGCCATGGTGCGGCGCTTCAGGATTTGCGCCTTGAGGGCCATCCGTCACCCCTCGTTCTGGGCTTTACCGACCTGCGCGATTATNTGNATCANTCNGCACATCACGGGGCNATTGCNGGGCCGGTNATCAACCGCATTGCCGAAGGCACAGCAGTGATTGACGGCACAATATACCGGTTCGATCGCAATGATCATGGCCGGCAAACCCTGCATGGTGGCNGCGCCGGATTTGGAACGCTGAATTGGCAGATTGCGGACGCCGCGCCTGATTCTGTAACCTTGTTTCTGCACATGCCGGACGGGCATATGGGGTTTCCGGGACCTGTCGAGGCCCATTGCCGCTACAGCCTCGGTGCAGGAACAGATGGCGGCGCTTTGCTGTCAATTGACCTGCGCGCGNCAAGCGCTGCCACTACCCTGCTGAATATGGGGCATCACAGCTATTTCTGTCTCGATGACAAGGCCGACATTCGGACCCATAATCTGCGCATTGACGCGGACCACTATCTGCCAGCAGACAAGNNNGACCTTGCCACCGGTGATATTNTGCCGGTCGCGGGCACAGATTTTGACTTTACCAAGGACCGTGCCATCAGCGGGTCCTATGACAATAATTTCTGCGTTGCCCAGGCGCGGCGTGCGCCGCGGTCAGTGGCACGCCTCACCTCGCCATATTCAGGCATTGCCATGGAGGTGATCACCAGTGAGCCCGGCCTGCAGCTCTATACCGGCCACAAGCTTGGCGCACCGGTCGATGGGCTTCGTGGCATTGTGGACGGTCCCTATGCCGGCCTTTGCCTCGAGCCGCAAATGTGGCCCAATGCCCCGTTACATCCGGATTTTCCCTCTATCCTGCTGCGCCCTGGTGATACCTGTCATCAGATTAGCCAGTTTTGTTTTTTCAACGGACAGGACACAAACACCCAATGAGCATGTCTTACAACGCACTCGGCAATACCGATCTGAAAGTCAGTGAAATCTGCCTTGGCACGATGACCTGGGGAACACAGAATACCGAAGCCGAAGGTCATGCGCAGATTGATCTGGCGCTTGATCACGGGGTCAATTTTCTGGACACGGCCGAAATGTATCCCACCGGCCCGCTTTCAAAAGAAACACAAGGCGATACCGAACGTGTGATCGGCAGCTGGATCGCGGCCAGCAAACGGCGTGATGACATCATTATTGCGACCAAGGTATCTGGCGAGGGCTATGCCAATGTGCGGGACGGNGCGCCGATTTCGCGTGAGACGATCACCATTGCNCTGGAAAACTCGCTGCGGTCAATGCAGACGGATTATATCGATCTTTACCAGCTGCATTGGCCAAATCGTGGCTCCTACATGTTTCGCAAGAACTGGACCTATGACCCGACCGGCCAGAATAAGGCTGAGACGCTTGACCATATGGCAGAGGTGCTGAGCTGTCTTGAAGACATGCGCATGCAGGGCAAAATCCGCCATTTTGGCCTGTCTAATGAATCCAGCTGGGGAACTGCGCAATGGCTGCGCCTCGCGGACGAGCAGGATTTGCCACGCGTGGTATCTATCCAGAATGAATATAGCCTCCTGTGCCGACTGTTCGACACNGATCTGGCCGAGCTGTGCCATAATGAACAGGTTGGGCTTTTGGCCTTTTCACCACTGGCCTGCGGGTTACTGAGCGGGAAATATGAGGGCGGCACCACAACCCCGCCCGGATCGCGCATGAGCATTATTTTTGACCTTGGTGGCAGGATTACACCGCGGGTGTGGCCCGCAGTGGATGCGTATCTGGCAATTGCCCGCAAATACGAGATTGATCCGGTTCAGCTTGCCATTGCCTGGACCCTGACCCGGTCATTCATGGCATCATCAATTATAGGAGCAAAATCACTGGATCAGCTGACAACTGTCCTCGGTGCCACAGAGATTGAGCTGAGTGATGCGATACTGGCGGATATCGACCTGGCGCACCGCGCCCATCCCATGCCCTATTGAGTGATTAGACAGCTGCNAGACAAGGACAGTGCAATGACCGACAGTGATCTATTCCAGCTCGACCCGCGTCTTGCCGCAACCAGCATCGCCGTCAACCGTCGCGCCGGGATCGAAGTGCGGCTGGTAAATGATTCCCGTTANCAGTGGCTCATGCTGGTCCCTTGCCTGCCGGACATTGTCGAAATGGATGACCTGCCCCCTGACGTTGCCNCCGATCTGTTTCGCCTTGCCGGAGATCTTGGCAGCTGGCTGAAATCATTTACCAATGCTGACAAGATCAACATCGCCATGATCGGCAATGTTGTTCCGCAGATGCATGTGCATGTCGTTGCCCGTCACAGGGATGATGCNGACTGGCCTGACCCGATATGGGGACGCGGCGCACCACAGCCGATGCCCGATGAAACATGCGCGGCGCGTGTGGCCGCCCTGGCAGCCCGGCTTGAAACATGGAACTGACCCATCCTATGAAAATCTACAAAATCTGCGATGCCAGACTCTGGAAGGATGCCGAGCAAGCCGGGACGTTTCACGGTGCGGGCATCGATATTGATGATGGCTATATTCACTTTTCAACGGCTGCCCAACTGCCCGATACGGCACGATTGCATTACCATAATCGCGATGGACAGCTATTGATCACGGTTGATTCAACACTGCTTGATATTAAGTGGGAGCCGTCGCGCGGTGGTGACATGTTCCCCCATCTCTACAGCGCACTTGATCTGAAACACTGCATTCATGTCGAGGCGCTTTTTCTAGACGAAAATAAGGTGCCAACACCGATCATTGGATGGCCAAAATAAATTAAGGGAGCGTAAACTACCTATTGCTGCCCTGAACATAAATCACAAGTGAGAAAGTGCCGGCTGCAAAGATCGACATTACGACCGTGGCAACAAGGACTTCGATAAGCGAAAATGCAGAGCGCATACGATGAACAAAACTCACAAAATCATCTCGGCAGAATGATTTAGCATTTTACGTTAAACTAACTAAAACCAGTGCGTCATCTAAATCAGATTTAATTCTGCAAGTTCCGTCAGCAAATCATCCAATGGCACACCGTCATGCGCATTTNCCGTCCCAAAAATGTAGAAATCAGGCCGAATGATTATGGCTTCACAATCCAGTTCATTCAGACAATCCAGCACTTCGGGATGATCATGCCCCGAAAAGGCACGAAGATGTGCCGGCGCATCGTCTAATCTTGAAGGCACATCCCGTTTCACCAGCAGCCCCAGACAACCTTGCATAGCATCACTGAGTTTCGTGCCATCTTTCAGGGTCGGTTGCATGGCTCTCATCCCTTTTGTTTTGTCAAGGCCTGGGCCAATCGCGTCAACAAGGCCGCGACTGATCGATTTCATCTGGGCCGAACCATCCGGGTTGATCGCATGGGTCAGAGATTCCGCCGTTTCCGCATCATTCATCATCCGGCCGACATTGACGGCGGTTTCGATGTAGACGCGCGTATGAGGTTTTCTTTCGCGTTCATAGCTGTCTAGCAGCGCATCAGGGGCACCCCAACGCAACACTGCAGCAAGCTTCCACCCCAGATTGGCGGCATCACGGATCCCTGTACACATCCCCTGCCCCAGGAAAGGCGGCATCAGATGGGCGGCGTCGCCTGCCACAAAACAACGCCTGTCACGCCATTTATCCGAAATCTTTGACTCAAAATAATAGACTGCCCGCCGCTCTATCCGGCCCTCGTCGGGCGTAATGGCAGGCCGCATATGTGGCCATATAAAGTCATCGCGGACNACGTCCTCGTCGCGCTCGTCATCACGCAGGCTTATTTCCCAGCGCCGCCACTCGCGTGGACACCGCACATAGGTCGTCGGCCGGGTCCGGTCGCATGTCTGGATGGTAAAATCACCGAGATCGGACCTGTCGGCTGTCAGCTTTACATCGACAACAAGCCAGCGTTCCCGGAAACCAAGGTCTTCCCACGCACAGTCAAAGGAATGGCGCACCACCGAACGCGCACCATCAGCCCCGATAACAAAATGGGCGCGTATTTGCGCTTCTGTACCGTCCTTTGTGAAATAGACCGACACCCCGTCATCATCCTGCATGATCCCGGTAACAGCGCACCCGCGCATCACTTGTACCGTCTCCTGTCGGGACAGACCGTCATTCAGGTCAGCTTCCAGATCGGGTTGATGAAAGCGATAGCTGGGATACCAGCCAAGGGGACCGATCTCCTGCGGGCGAGGCCAGTCAAGCAACAGGTCCTGGTTCTTGTCTACAAAGCGCGTGCCGCAATTCACCCTGACCTTGGCGTCGATCTGGTCGGCGAGTTGTATTGACTGGAACACCCGCATGGCCTCGTCATCAAAATGAACCGCGCGCGGCAGCGGGTAAATTGATTCCTCGCGTTCCAGTACAACGACATTGATGCCGTAGCCGCCAAGAATATTGGCAAGGGTTGCACCTGTCGGGCCAAGCCCCACGATCACAATTTCGGTTTCTGTCATGCTGTTCACAATGCCCGGGGCGCAAATGCGGAAGAATTAAGGTTAACGGGTAAGCTGATCATAGAGCCATGGGCAATCTACAAGTGCAGGCGTGCGCCGACCCTCGGACGCTGCCTTCAGACGCATCTCGCGCATCACACCACGTTCATCTTCCGGAAGATGCACGCGCTCATGCCCCCAGAAACTCGGGCCCACATTTGTTTCATGCGGCTGCCAACTCTCCACATCNATGACCCGGCCACCCCACCCGCTCTCAATAAAGAAATTCGATGGGGTTTGCGCGTAGAATGAAGTCATATAGTCATTTGTATGACGGCCAAGCGTATAGGCCACCATATTCTCCTGCATCAGTGCCAGATCATAGCCCTGACCCACATCATCGAGATTCTGATATTCAACCATGAAATGATGCAGACCGCGCCGCCCGGTACCAATCATGGCAAAGCTGTGGTGGCGGCCATTCACATGGAAAAAATACATGCCATANGGATAGAGCCCGTAATCACTGACATGGAATTCCAGCAGGTCCCTGTAAAAAGGTACCAGCGGTTCAACGTCACACACATGCAGGACCGCATGCCCCATGCCATAAGGCCCGGTCAGAAAGCCGTCAATCGGCCGCCCGGGCATAAAAGGATCGGTTGCCCTGACAGGCGAGGCGAATAATTCAACCCGATTACCGTCCGGGTCATCGCAATAGATCATCCGGTCGACAAACCGTTCATCACACAGCGATCTGGTTGCCTCGGTGACTTTGATGCCTGCCTGTTCAAGGCGCGCGCCAAACATCTCGAGATCCTGGGCTCGATCAACCTGCCAGCCCATAAAGGCGAATTCGTCGCCGGGTTCATCCATCACAACCATGCGCTGGCGCCAGTCATCCATCCGGAATGACAGTTTTCCACCGGCGGAATCAACCAGCTGCATGCCAAGATAACGGCCAGCATAATCAGCCCAGTCGTCAGCTTTGCGCGACCGTATTCCCATGTAACCAAGTGCAGCGATCGCCATGACGCGCCTCTTTTCCGAATTTTGGAATTCTAGTCGCTGCCGCAGGCCTAAGGCAAGTCGGATACGTCCTTCTGCAGCATTGCAGATGTTGCCCCCGCGCGATATCAGCCCCAGTATCTGGCCCGCCATTAAACGGGTGATGCGCCAAGGTGTCACGTGCCGCGACGNACTGCCATTTGATATTGACCATTGGGGCCTTCCTGTGGCCCGTTACCTANCTTGGCCGTGAACCGGCTGTTACAATACAGGCAGGAACATGTCCGACACCGCTAATGCCCATCGCGAACGCCTGTCGATCTGGCCCTATCGGTCACTGTCACCGCGCGGCTTTGCGCTTGTGATGGCTGCGCTGGGCAGTCTTGCCTTTTGTATTGGCCTTGGATTTTTCCTGATGGGGGCCTGGCCGGTGATCGGTTTTCTGGGCCTTGAACTTTTGGTTGTCTGGGTGGCGTTCAGGATGAATTACCGGGCGGCAAAACGGCGGCAGACCCTGACGGCGACTGAAAACGCGTTTACGATTGAAAACATCGCACCCGGCGGCGCAAAGAACAGCACCAGCCTGCCGACAGCCTGGGTACAGGTTGATCTTACCCCGGGCGACGCCCCGGATATGGCGTCACGGTCCCGCCAGCGGGTTATCGCCAGATCCCACGGCCATACTGCCGAGATAGGCGGGTTCCTGCACCCTGCTGAAATGCCAAAACTGGCCGGTGAGGTGCGCGACATGGTATCGCGCGCACGCAATGCCGCATTGCGGGATGACACTGTGGATGCCGGGTATAGTGACCCACAAACGCCAGACCGGACGCAGCGCTGAAACGTGTCTTTTTTCGAAAAATGATGAATTGCATCGCATTTGACGGCAGATTGCGCTGATGGAAATCCTTTCGCCTTTCCAGATCGCCTTTTCGCTGCTGGTCACGCTGGAACCGGAACTGATGGGCATCATCAGTCTGTCGCTCGGCGTCAGCCTGGCAGCGGTGGTCCTGTCATTGCTGATTGGCCTGCCTTTCGGGGCGGTGCTGGCGGCCTACAGCTTTCCGGGCCGCGGTGCCATCATCGTTGTGACAAACACACTTCTTGGCATGCCGCCGGTTGTCGTGGGGTTGGTCATATATCTGCTTGTTTCGCGCGCCGGGCCGTTCGGCTTTCTGGGGATCCTCTATACGCCCGCCGCAATGATGCTTGCGCAGACCATTCTTGTCCTGCCCATCGCCATTGCCCTGTCGCGTCAGGTGTTTGAAACGCTGAATACAGAATATGCACCGCTGTTCCGGTCCATCGGCCTTGGCCATGCGCGCTGGATCGCCACGCTGGTGACCGAGGCACGCATCTCGCTGATCACCATCGGGCTTGCATGTTTCGGGCGGGCCATTTCCGAAGTGGGTGCGGTCATGATTGTCGGTGGCAACATCCGCCATTCAACACGTGTAATGACAACATCGATCGCACTCGCCACATCCATGGGAGAGTTGGCCTTCGCCGTCGCCCTCGGCATCGTGCTGTTGATGGTTGCGTTGCTGGTCAATATTGCAACCCAGCTGCTGCGCGGCAGATTGCAGGATAGCGGCCATGACCTCTAATACACATACCAGTGCAGAGACAGACATTCTCACCATGAAAGACCTTGTTGTCGTCCGCGGTGACCAAAGGTTGATCGATCATGTGTCGGCCACTGTCAAACGCGGACATATCACCCTTCTTCTTGGTCACAATGGCGCCGGCAAGACNGTACTGATGAACTGCCTTCACGGCCTTATGACGGTCGATTCGGGCNACATCGACGCCCCGCCCCAACAGCGCCAGAAGATGGTCTTTCAAAAGCCGATTATGCTGCGCCGGTCAGCCGGACAATATCTTAAATTCCTTTGCCCCGAACTTGATACACAACAGCTTTCCGGCTGGCTGGCACGCGCCGGGCTTTCACATCGCACCGATACGCCGGCGCGTGCCCTGTCTGGTGGTGAGCAGCAGAAACTTGCGTTGATTGGTGCCCTTGCCAGCCGCCCCGACATTCTGTTTCTGGACGAGCCAACGGCGCATCTGGATTTTGAGGCTACAAAATCCATCGAAGCCATGATCCTTGATGCGCATGCNGATGGGACANCAATCCTGATGACAAGCCATAACCGGNCACAGGCGCAACGATTGGCGCAGGATGTGTTGCTGCTGGATAATGGTCGACTGATCGAAGCTGCGCCTGCCGCCCGCTTTTTCACNGCGCCAGCCAATCCACTGGCCAGACATTATCTGGATCATGTCTGATCGCACCGGTTAACAAATGATGGCAGACCGCGTGATATATCCACGCATATTCACGCCAGATTGTTGTAAGCTGCCGGTCAAGAATCCAAGCTGTATGAGGGCGCAGCCATGACACAACCCCAGTCGCTGATTATTGATACGGATCCAGGGCAGGATGATGCGGTTGCCATTTTGCTGGCACTGGCGAGCCCGGAAATCAACCTTCTTGGCATAACCACTGTTGCCGGCAATGTGCCGCTGGCGTTGACGCAGTTGAATGCCCGCAAGATATGTGACCTTGCCGGCAGGACCGATATGCAGGTTTTTGCCGGGCTTGACCGGCCACTTGTGCGTCCTCTGGTAACAGCGGAACATGTCCATGGCCGCACTGGCCTTGACGGACCCGTGCTGCCCGATCCCGAAACACCGCTTCAAGAACAGCATGCGGTGGATTACATCATCGATACACTGCGCCGCGAACCGGCAGGCAGCGTGACACTGGCCCCGATCGGCCCTCTCAGCAATATTGCTATGGCGATGCAACGCGCCCCTGACACCATCCCGCGGATCCGGCAAATCATATTGATGGGTGGTGCCTATTTCGAGGTAGGGAACATCACGCCAGCAGCCGAATTCAATATCTATGTTGATCCGCATGCTGCACAGATTGTCTTTGCCAGCGGCGTTCCTATCACCATGATGCCGCTGGATGTCACCCACAAAGCCCTGACCCGCACAGACCGCGTGGCCGCATTGCGTGCTATCGGCAACCGGACCGGTGTTGCTGTCGCCGAAATGCTGGAATTTTTTGAACGGTTTGACGAAGCCAAATATGGCAGTGATGGTGGCCCGTTGCACGACCCCTGCACCGTCGCCTGGATGATTGCACCAGACATATTTAACGGACGGCCGTGCAATGTTGAAATCGAAACAGCAAGCCCCCTGACAATGGGCATGACGGTTGTAGACTGGTGGCAGGTGTCATCACGGCCGCATAATGCGCTGGTGATTGGTGATCTGGATGCTGACCGGTTCTTTTCGCTGATTACCGAACGGCTGGCTACCCTGCCATGACGCGACGCTTCCCGATAATCGCTCTTGTCTGCAGCGCGACCCTGTGTGCGTGCGCAACAGATGATGGCAAGTCGCTGCTGGTTGCCGAAGGGGATGACACGCTATCCTGCAGCGCTCTGCATCAGGCCCATGCGGATGCGGGCAGCCTCGGCGACAATGCACCGGCCAGACGGCGTTGGCTGGCACAGCTGATCAGCGAAAAGGACTGTAGACCGCTCAGGACCATCAGTATCAGCATTGGTGCCAGCTACAGCTTTGATTAGAGTCGCAGGTGACAGTTAACGCGCGACCGGGGTGATCATTTGCCGCGTCCCGGATCATCCGGGTGGCTGGAGAAAATAGCAATCTTGTTACCCTGCGGGTCGCGCAGATAACCGACATAGAAATCCGCTCCATAGGCATCGCGAAACCCTGGCGCCCCGTCATCGCTGCCGCCTGCCGTCACGGCCGCAGCGTGGAGGCGTCGCACCTGTTCCTGATTATAGGCCTCGAATGCAACCATGCCGCCATTTCCGAATGTTGCCGGGTCCCCGTTAAAGGGAGATTTTACATAGAACTCAGGCAGAGCAAATGACTCTTCGGCCCGTCGCGGCAGGCTATAGCTCAGATCACCGTGATAGAATTCCAACGCATATCCGAGCGCGGGCAGAAATGAATCATAGAAGCGCTGTGCGGACTTCATGTCATCAGCACCGACGGTGACATAGGCGATCATTCTGTATCAGCCCCTCTTTTCATCACATTGCGGTTTCAACAGGTATTACGCGCCCCGGTCACGCGGCGTGACATCGCGCGCCATATTGTAGAATTCATCATTCGGCAACATTGATGTCAGGTTCGCCATCCGGTTGCTCAACGCAAACAAGGCGGTTATCGCACCGATATCCCAAATATCCTCATCGCTGAAACCATGGGCGTGTAATTCAGCAAAATCTTCTTCACCAACCTCAGCCGACCGGTTGCAGATTTTGACCGCGAAATCCAGCATTGCCTTCTGGCGATCCGTCAGGTCGGCCTTGCGGTAATTGGCGGCAATCTGGTCCGACAAGGTCGGGTGTTTGCTGTAAATGCGCAGGATGGCTCCATGCGAAATAATGCAGTAGAGGCAGCTGTTCTCGGCCGACGTCGCGATGACAATCATCTCGCGCTCGGCTTTGGAAAGTCCGGAATCACGTTTCATCAGCGCATCATGATAGGCCACGAAGGCGCGCAATTCGTCTGGCCGGTGTGCCAATGCCATAAACACATTTGGAATAAAGCCCGTCTTTTCCTGAATCTCCTCGAGCATGAGGCGCATATCGGGTTCCAGGTCACGCAATTCAGGCACCGGATACCGGCTGAAGGTGACTGTTTGGCTGGTCATCTGGCTGTTCCTCTTTGCAGTGTCCGCTGCCAGTCAAAGGTGGCAGACCGGGTTCCATCCAATCGGGTGCGGCCATTCTTGCTGACAAATTAATGGCTNGCAAATTTATAGCTGGCATTGGCNAGTGGATTGATTTAGACGACATCGCAGAAACACGGCGCAGGCCAACTACACCGTTATCAAGATTGTTTCCATGACCACACTCATCATCAATTACACAGAGCTTCGCTTTACATCCGAAGTCGAGATGACGCGCTATCTAAGCCAGACAGAGGAAATCTGGAATGAGAAGGTGATGGCCATGCTGTTGGAGAGCGGGTTGCAGCGCAAAACAGTCACCCAAATCTGGAACCAGAGCGACCAGTTCAAGCTCGGCATTATATGGGAATATGAATCACCCGATGCCTTCAAGAAATGCCAAAGCATCATTGCTGAGGAAATCCTGCCGCATGCCCAACGTTTCGGCATGGTCGCAAAATCATTCCGCGGCGTGCCTGTCCTTGACTGGCGCGGCGAAAGCGGCGGCCTGCGCCGGTCCAACGCACCCTACAAAGGCATTGAAGAGAGCATGGATGCCGAAGTGCTGGACCAGCACCCCGACTAAGACTCCATGACGGCCTGGCTTGCGGCCTTCAGGGGTTACATCTCGAGTTCAATAACACCGTCTTTCTGGGCCGCACGTGACTGGCACAGGATGATGGTGGATTCGCGCTGCGCCTGTGACAGGACAAAATCACGATGTTCAATCTCGCCAGATGCAACACCNCATTGACAGACGCCACATAACCCNTCTGAACATTTCACATCCACTGNATAGCCAGCTGCCACCANCGCATCCGCNGCTGTTTCCTCGGCACTGACGTCAATGCGCTGTCCGGATTTGGCAAGTATCAATGCAAAGGCATGGTTCTCATATTCCGGTGCGTCAGGCACCGAGAAATATTCTCTGTGCAGGTGTCCATCGGAAATGCCGGCTGCATCAGCGGCCCCCAGAATGGCGTCCATATAGGCATCAGGCCCGCAGGTATATACCTGGTCATCTGGCCCGGCATGCATGAATATCGCTGCCGGATCGGCACGTGTACCTTCGGCAGAAACATGAAATATCACATTATCTTTCCATGGAAAGGAATTGATATCATTTAAGAATGCGATATCTCCTTTTTGCGATACTGAATAGTGCATAACAAAATCTGATTGCCGTTGCCACAGGCTGTGCGCAAAGGCGATCATTGGCGTGATCCCGATACCGCCGCCCATCAGAAAGGTCTTTCCGGCTGTTGGCTGCAACCCGAAATGGTTGATCGGTCGTGAAATGAAAATCCGGCGACCTTCGGTGAAAATACGATGCATCAGCAANGACCCGCCACGCCCCTCATCCTCGCGCAGCACCGCCACCTGATAGACAGACCGGTCATCCGGGTCACCTGACATCGAATATTGTCGCAACATGCCCGGGGCAATCAGGACGTCAATATGGGCACCGGCGCTCCATTCTGGCAAAGGCGAACCGTCAAGTGCGGAGAATTCATATTTGNCGATCTTGTNGCTGAGTTGTTCTACCTTTGAAACAATCGCCGGTATAACAGGCGCATCGGCGGGATCAATTTGAGCATGTCCATAAAGATGGACATGTTGCTCATCACCCGCAGCAATCCGGCGGCGATATTCGGCTGCCGTGACCAGCGCCTGATATGCCTTAATCCCGGCTTCCCGGTCCATGGGATAAGGATAGGGATAAGGGTGCGGCGCAAGGGGTGCCGGGTAGACAGCCATCGTCTGGTCTTCATATCGCAGCTTCAGGTCCCGGCTGAGCCCCCGCCGGTTGACAGGATGCGCAGTGGGACGATAGGCGCCATCTTCTGCCAGTTCGAGGTCCCACCACCATTTCTTGATATCGTTCAACCCGCCGCGCCCGGCCATATCATCCAATTTCGCCAGCAAGGGTGCCGACGCAGGAATATTGGTTGCTGCCCAGCGAAATGGNGCATCGGCAAACANCCCTTCGAGATTCCAGGGACAGGTCTTCATGCAACGNCCGCACATCGCACCNCCTTTGGTGGTAATCCGGTAGGATGTACATTTCTGGCTGTCTGATTTCCAGATTTCATANCCGTTGAACATCAGTTTGGGGCCAGCTGTAATGGCGCCCGACGGGCATTCACGCGCGCATTTCTGNCAGGATTCACAGAAATTCTGCAGGCCGAAATCAATCGGCTTGTCATGCGCCAATGGCATGGTNGTGGTGACGATGCCAGATTTCAGGCGCGGGCCCAATAGCGGGTGCAGGATAACCTCGCCAATACGGCTGACCTCACCAAGCCCGCCAAGCAAAAGCAGCGGTGGCTGCAACACATCACCGTCAAGAACTGTATGTGCTTTGGCCTCAAAACCCAGATTTCGGATCTGCCGCGCAATCACGCCGCCAAGCATCGAGAATCTGAGATAGGCGCGCATCGATTGTGCCACCGATATCCAGTCGTCGCCGGACGCGCCTTCCATCGTCTCAAAGCCCTGGTCGATCACCATGCCGATAGACTGGTCATGCGGCGGGTCAATNTCNTCACCGCGGGCATCATGCGAGTACCAGGCCCAGTCCGGGCAACGTGACAGCCCGACAGCATCAACGCCCAGAAAATAGCTTGTCGCCTTGATGGCATCAGCAAACCAGCCGGCATCCCTTCCCTCGGCGGCATGCCATGTGGCNGCGTCACCTGCGCCTGGAACAGAAACAGGCGCGCCGTCCTGCAGCAGCACGAACGCACCCAGGGCCCGCCGCTGTGCATAGGATGGCGCTGCCTTGCGCGCATAATAGCCACCCGTGGCCGCATCCTGNTTGGCTTTGCCCATATCGCCGAACTGGGCACGGGCAAACATATCAGTGCGCTTTGGTACCCGCGGGATCCGATCCTCGTCCATGAAGGTGGTCGGCTTGTCGACACGCTTGATCCGTTCCAGCTTCATCGCGCTGTCACGATAGTCNCGGTTGCGGTATGGGTCCTGGTTGAAAGCAGTCTTGTTGGCATGCCTGCCAAGTTTCCACGACCAGCCGGACAATTCACTGCGCGGCTGTTCGGCCAGCGGTGCCAGCGGACGGTCATGCTGCACCGTCATATCTGTNGTAATTGCCGCNANACCNAAACGCTGCCCAAGATAGGGAATTACCACCGCATTCTCTTCAATGACGGCCAGTCCGCTGGCAACGGCTGCACTGTCGAGGCATATATCGGTAGAGGTCTGGGTGTGCGCCTTNGCATCATAGCCAAGCAGGCGCATATAATTCGCGATCACAATCGCATTTTCAGCTGCCAGAAGGCAGGCACGCTGTGCCTGTGCGCCTTGAATCCACTGCGCCCCCGGCTCGTCAGGGCGCGGGTCACGATGATATTCATAGATAATTGTAATGACCGACTTGTGATGTCCGATTGCGCGCGGCGGGGCGGCAATTGAATCCTTCAGGTCCGCCATGATCTGGTCGATACCGGCGGCAAGGGTCTTGGTCTGGGTTGTCTGCACCATGGTGGCCANNGCATCGATACCCGGATTGCGGCGCGGGGCTGGNAGCCACAAATCATCCACCAGCGGCCCGACACCAACCATGGAGGCATCATTGAAATAGCCAAAGGATTTCAGATGCTGCGCGCGTATGGCCGGATCTTCNGGGATATCTGCCATGGCGCCGTTTACCAGCCCGTCACGAATGGTATCCAGCATGGCCTGATGGTCTAACATCGCATTGACGATGCTATGCGGGTCCTGCGGGCGGGAAAAACTGATGTCTTCACTTTGCGCATTCACGAAGGGCCCCAACCCGTCAACGCGCTTGAGGCGGTGCAACGGATAGGACCCGTAATGTAACGGACGTGACTTGTTTGAANACAGGCGATGCGCGCGCATGCTCTTCCTTCCAGACCGATGAGACCAGATCTCCNGATTCACCAGCGTGTTTTGGCAGACATCGTCTGTAAATAGAAAAATGTTGGTGATCCATGCAACATTCTATAGATCACGACANGATGNCAAAACNNTNNGCNACCATCAGGCCAATGCCGGCCCAGCTTGACCATATTGTGATCGGTGCCGATCACCTTGAGTCTGGCACGCGCTGGACAGAAGCACGTCTGCAGTCCGCTATGGATGGTGGCGGTGCNCACCCGCTGATGTCGACGCATAACCGGCTTNTGCGGCTTGCTGGCGGCCCTTATCTGGAAGTCATTGCNATCGACCCGGCCGCCCCNTCNCCGGNCNGGCCACGCTGGTTCACGCTTGATGATAGGGCAACNCAGCGNCGGCTGGCANNCNGGCCGGCTGCCTTATGCTGGGTGGCCTCGGTACAGGANATCGAAAAATCNGCGGCAAGCTGCGGNTATGATTGTGGGCGCATTATCGAGGTTACACGCGGTGCATTGCGCTGGCGCCTGACCGTTGCTGATGATGGCAGCCTGCCGGAACAGGGAATTCTGCCGTCTCTCATTGAATGGCCAGACGGNATGCATCCGGTGGCCAATCTTGCTGAAANCGGCATTTCGCTTGACGCTATTCAGCTGACACATCCGGACCCGGCCTATATCAGCGACTGTCTTGGCAGGCTCGGGCTGCAGCATCTGGCTGAGATTGCTGCCGGTGATGTCGCCATTGCCTTTCGCTTTTCCACGCAGGATNGCACCGTCANCATNANCTGANGGCCGACATGCTAGCTTNTTGGTGTGTTCACCCGCGCTGACAATGCCGCATGGCTTTCCACCCGTTCCGAATAGCGATCAACAAGCAGGTCTTTGATGTCACGGGTCAGTAATGTAA
>NYYG01000055.1 GCA_002686685.1 SAR116 cluster bacterium
TTGATGGCACCGGATCTGGCGCGATGTCCCCGTTAATTACGCAGCAGCATATTGATTCCTATCAGGCTGACGGAGCGGTGCTGATCAAAGGGCTGTTTGCCGATCATGTAGAGGATATTGAGGCCGGGATCGCAATGAATATGGAAAGTCCCGGTCCCTATGCAGCGGAAAATCTGCGACCTGGTGAATCGGGACGCTTTTTTGATGATTATTGCAACTGGCAGCGAATTCCGCCTTTTGAAAAGGTGATCCGCGAGTCCGATGTTGCCGCAGTGGCAGCCGATCTAATGTCTTCGCAGACGGTGCAGCTGTTTCATGATCATGTGCTTGTCAAGGAACCCGGCACCGCGAAACCCACACCCTGGCATCAGGACAGCCCCTATTATTTTGTTGGTGGGCGGCAGACGGTCAGTTTCTGGTGTCCGGTTGATCCGGTGGAAGACGCCACCTTGCGCTGTGTGGCCGGATCGCATTTGTGGGACCGTCCGGTGCTGCCGACCCGTTGGCTCGCCGAGGATGATTTCTACGCCGATGAAAGTGACTGGATGCCGGTGCCTGACCCGGATGCCGAGGGCATGCGTGTTCTGGAATGGCCAATGGCACCGGGGGATGCAGTCGCATTCGACTTCCGTGTGCTGCATGGCGCGCGCGGTAATGACAGCGCCATCCGCCGACGCGCCTTTTCACTGCGGCTTGTTGGTGATGACGCGCGTTTTGTCACACGCCCGGGCCGCACCTCGCCGCCTTTCCCGGGACATGGTATGAACCCGGGAGATAGGCTGCGCGCGGACTGGTTTCCTGTTATTCTTGATCGGCGCAGCGGGACAGAGTGAGCAGACGGAAACGGTAGTGTAGATGCGTAAACAGGTTGTTATTGTCGGGGCAGGTCCGTCTGGTCTGCTTCTTGGGCGTCTCCTTGATCTGGCCGGCATCGATAATATTGTGCTGGAACGTCAGACTCAGGATTATGTCCTGGCACGAATTCGCGCTGGCATCCTCGAACAGACAACGGTTGACCTGATCCATCGCGCCGGCGCTGACACGAGACTGAATGCCGAAGGCATAAGACACCACGCCATGCACCTTGCCTTTGATTACAAGTCGATTGCGATCGGCCTGTCAGAGCATACCAACGGCAAGGTTGTGACCGCCTATGGCCAGACCGAGGTGACGCGAGACCTGTGCGACGTGCGTGATGCTGAGGGCAGTGCCACGGTGTATGAGGCTTCCAATGTCGAGATTAACGATTTTGACGGCGATAGCCCTTATGTAACTTATGTGAAAGATGGCACGACACATCGCGTGGATTGTGACCTGATTGCTGGCTGTGATGGCTATCATGGGGTCTGCCGCCAGTCTGTACCTTTATCGGCGATCACCACCTATGAGAAAATCTATCCCTTCGGCTGGCTAGGTTTGCTGTCAGACACAAAGCCGGTTGCCAAAGAGGTTGTTTACGCCAACACAGCACGCGGCTTCGCGCTCTGCTCGATGCGCTCCATGACGCGGTCGCGCTATTACATCCAGTGTGATGTCGATGACAAGGTTGAAAACTGGAGTGATGACGCCTTCTGGGACGAATTCCGCCTGCGCCTGCCGCCGGAAATGGCCGAAGCGCTGGAAACGGGCCCTTCCATCGAAAAGAGTATCGCGCCGTTGCGCAGTTTTGTGGCCGAACCCATGCGATTTGGCAGGTTGATGCTTGCCGGCGACGCGGCACATGTTGTGCCGCCAACCGGGGCCAAGGGGCTGAATCTCGCCGCCTCTGATATCCATTATATGTATGACGCGATTCTCGGCTTTCTTGAGGATCATGATGCCGCGGCCCTTGATGAATATTCGCGGCGGGCGTTGGATCGTGTCTGGAAAACCGAACGCTTTTCTTGGTGGCTGACGAACCTGACGCACCGGTTCAATGATGATCCTTTCGAGCAGCGGATGAAAGAGGCTGAACTGGCCTATGTCACGACATCCGATGCTGGCCGCCAGATGGTTGCCGAGAATTATGTAGGCCTGCCGCTCTAGCCCCGGTCTCCGTCATCATCGCCTTCCAGTGCTTCAAGCGAGGCACGCTGGCGCGTCGGGTCGCGTTCTGGTCGATGCTTGCGGCTGAACACGCGGCCGCTCTGTACCGCATCCTTGCCAAGGCGCGCCTCTACATCATCGATGGCAGCTTCGAGGCTGTCGCGCCGCGTATCCTGTCCGCCGGTAAGATCCAGCAGGCTCTCGCCTTCGGGCGGGCCCAACTGTTCGGCGCCAATACCCAGCAACCGATATCGTTTTTTGCCACCGGTTTCGCCGGCCAGCAACCTGCGTCCAATCTCGAACAGCATATGTGCCTTGTCTGTGCGGGTGGGTAAAGTCTGACTGCGTGTCAGGATCCGGTGGTCCGGGCGCTTCAGCTTCAGCGTCACCCGTCCACCCGCCAGCTGTTGCGCCTTCAGCCGCGCCGACACCTTTCGGCATAACACCTCCAGCTCAGCTTCCAGCGCATCTCTATCCCCCAGATCCTCGATAAAGGTGGTCTCGCTGGAAATGCTCTTGGCCTCACGTTCCGGTGATACCGGCCGTGGATCGATGCCGGCTGCCAGATCACGGATGGTGCTGGCGCGCCGTCCAAGAACCGATGTCAGCTGTGCCGGTGGTGCGGCTGCCAGATCGCGGCATGTTAGGATTTCGGCAGCTTCCAGCCGTGCAACGGCCGATTTACCAAGCCCGAATAGCACCGAGACCGACTGCGGCGCAAGCCAGTCTGCTGCCTCTGCCATGCCGATGGTAAAAAATCCGTCTGGCTTGTCGCGGTCGGACGCCATTTTGGCAAGTGATTTGGTGCCGCTCAAACCGATGGACACGGTTATGCCGATATCACTGCGGATGGTATTCTGCATCCGCACCAGCGCCTCGGCAGGACTGCAGCCATGCAGCTTCTGCGTGCCAGTCATATCCAGAAAGGCCTCGTCAATCGAAATGGGTTGCACCAGCGGTGTCAGCGCCAGCATATGATCGCGAATCTGGCGACCGATGGCGACATAATGGTTCATGCGCGGCCTGATCACTACAGCATCGGGACAGCGTTTCAGTGCCTGCCATGTCGGCATCGCTGAACGCACACCATATTGCCGCGCGATATAGCATGCNGCTGCCACNACGCCGCGNTCCCGCCCTCCCACAATTACCGGCCGGTNGCGGATNGANGGGTCATCGCGTTTTTCGACCGAGGCATAAAAGGCATCACAATCAACATGGGCGATGGACAGGGCAAACAGCTCGGCATGGCTGCGTATGTCCTGGCTGGCGCAGGCCGAACANCTGTCCGGCGGCGCGTNGCNGCCAATGAACCCCGCCCGTCCGCAGGCGCGGCACATCACAGGATAGGATTGATGGGGCACAGCCATTTTGCCTGCTATTCTGTCTGCCATTGTTCGAGGTCGTGACACAGGCCTTCATGCTAGGCCAGCTGTAGAACCGGCTCAACCCAATGATATTGGCGGCCGATATTGGTCTTCACCATAGAGGGGCATNTTGCAAGCGGCGATGCCAACAAGTGTNAGATAGATGTCTGTTCCAGATCGACAGGGGTNATNGCAANCAGATTTTTGCCAANATCATTTCAAGAATTNAGGCNGGTAAATAATGANTATCGTTGTAACAAAACTGTCACATTAGTGACATAAATCTATAAAGAGTAAGGCTCACACCAGATGCAACTTTGGTTTGTTCTAGGAGACTAGACCACAGCATGCAGAACTCCCAACACATGAGTAGCGCCTTTGTGCAGGACCTTTCGGATCTGCGGATGGATGTTGTCCGCCTTGGCATGCTGGCCAGCCGCCAGTTGAATGCCAGTCTGCGCGCTATGTCCGACTTTCAGTTCGGTCAAATTGACCAGCTGATCCGGCAGGATGCCGAGCTTGACAAGCTGCAGGAGTTGATTGACGAGAAGGTGATCAGCATCATCACCAAGCGCGCCCCGCGCGCCTACGATCTGCGCCTTGTCGTGACAGCTGCGCGAATTGCCAGTGATCTGGAACGTGTTGGCGATTATGCCCGTAATATCGCCAAACGCACCTCAGCAGTGATGAATGACAACGCCGGCAGTAATCTGCCGTGGGACCGGCTGATCGAAATTGGAACGCTTGTCGCGGGGATGATTGATGATGTGGTGGATGCCTATCAGCAAGGTGATATTGATGCAGCGCAAGCCATCCGCAATTCAGATATCCACGTCGACAAGCTGAANACCAGTTTCATNCAGGAGATCATCGATCTGATGGAGTCCAACAAGCTGTCTCCCATTGTCGGCACGCATCTGATTTTCATGTCGAAGAATCTTGAACGAATTGGTGACTACACCACCAGCATCGCNGAACAAGTTCATTTCATCGTTACAGGTGAAGCACTTGGGGCCACTCGCCCGAAAGCCGACAAAAGTAGCCTAATTTGTTAAAGTTTGAGGTGAAAAACCGTGTCTAAAAAACAAAAATCCTCTAGCCGTTATGTCGGCGATTTTAAGAGATTTTCATTCGCACAAAGTCAGGTCAGTGGGCTCCGCAGCCAATTGCTGCCATTCACGCTGGCGGCGATTTTTCTTATTATTGCGGGCATATACGGCAATTTAAGCTTGGAGGTCGCAAGGCAGGATGCGGTCATGTTGATTGCCGCAGCAGCGATTGGCGGCTACATGGCGCTAAACATCGGGGCAAATGATGTTGCTAACAATATGGGCCCAGCAGTTGGCAGCAAAGTGTTATCCGTACTGGCGGCCGTGGTCATNGCTGCTGTATTTGAAAGCGCAGGTGCACTTTTGGCAGGTGGTGATGTCGTAAAGACAGTTGCCAAGGGAATCATCAATCCCGGCGACGGTGTTTCAATTGCTGATTTTCGAAACCTGATGTTAAGTGCGCTCCTTGCGGCTGCTTTGTGGATTAATCTTGCAACTTTCCTGAACGCTCCGGTTTCGACAACCCACTCGATTGTCGGGGGTGTTATGGGCGGGGGTATTGCAGCTGCAGGCTTTGGTCTTGTGAACTGGGCGACCTTGTCAAAAATTGCCGCGAGCTGGGTGATTTCGCCCGTCTTTGGGGGGATCGTTGCGGCTTCTCTCCTGTTGCTGATCGAGTTGAAAATTCTAAGGGCTGACGATCGCAATATGGCCGCACGGAGATGGGTTCCGGTATTGATCGGATTGATGGCCGGTGCCTTTACGGCATACATGGCAATGAAAGGCCTGAAGAAAATCTGGAAACCAGATCTTTCAATAATCATTATTCTGTCCGTGGCGGCATTGGTTTCAGCCTGGGCAGCATCAATTCCCTTTGTTGGTAATCGGGCCAAAAAGATTGGTAATAAAAAACGGGACATATATACCCTGTTCAACTTGCCTCTCCTTATGGGCGTGGCCCTCCTATGCTTTGCGCATGGTGCTAATGATGTGGCAAACGCAGTCGGCCCTCTGGCTGCCATTGTCTCCACATTCAGTGCAGACCAGATAGAAGCGAAAGTTGATATTCCGTTCTGGGTGATGTTGATCGGTGCGGGAGGTCTGGCGCTCGGTTTGCTGCTTTTTGGCCCAAAACTTATCAACACGGTTGGAGAAAAAATTACCAAACTCAATGCGCCAAGAGCGTATTGCGTCGCCCTAGCTTCGGCGATCACCGTGTTGATTGCGACAACACTTGGTTTGCCAGTCAGTTCAACACATATCGCGATTGGTGGTATTTTCGGTGTTGGTTTTCTTCGAGAGGCCCTAGAGAATCCGAACAAGCGCAGATTGATGCCGGGCCACCGCATCAATGAAACGGCTGATGAGGCATTCGCAAACCTTCAGAGCAAGTTAAAAAGAAAACTCGTTAGGCGCAGGTTTGTTTTATCNATAGCTGCTGCCTGGGTGATCACTGTTCCTGCTTCAGCTGCTCTTTCAGCTGCTCTTTTTTCAACTTTGCGTCTTCTATGACCCAATGTTGGATATCGCTGAACTGTTTAACTAGTTGCCTTAGATCATCACGGTCAGTAACACGTGCGGCATCTTCCAACAGCGCCCAATGGCGTTGACGCTTGTCGCCTTCGGGCCATTTTTTTTCCTGATGCGTGACCAGTAAGGGATAGTAGGTGACGATTATCTGTTCGACTGAACCATTTGTTGATTTTCCAATGCGGGCAGTTATGGGAAANTTTTTCANGAATTCGCCACGAATGCCAGCCTCCTCATAGGCTTCCCTGATGCAGCAATCCTTGTGGCTTTCCGTCTTTTCAATAAGCCCCTTTGGTAATATCCATCTTCCACGCCTTCGCGAGGTTACAAACAAAATAGCAATCCTGTCTTCTTTGATATCAAAGGGGATGGCCCCCACTCGATGAAGCATGTTCAAGGCTCCCAATTGCGTGTACGTGAATTTTACACAGCTGCGCTCCACGGGAGCATATCTATTTTCTCACCGCCAGACTGCAAAATTTTCCGTCAGCTGTGGGGCGTGTGACCAGCAATCATTCATTCAGACTATTTTTTGTGGCTTTTTATGCGCAGAGCCTTGCCCTCTATTGTCCGGTTCTGGTGCAAGGATCTGACTGAACTCTTGTCGATAATGGGGGGCAGGCGTTAAACTATAATGCCGTTTGGAAGGCTAGAGGAGAGGCACGATGAGTGACGGTGACAGGGCGATGCAGCTGCGCGCCGATCAGCTGGTTCTGCGTGAATGCGATGATCACGGCATNCTGCGGCTGACATTGAATGACCCGAAAACGCGCAATTCCCTGTCCGAGGGGATGATGGATGCGCTTGCCGCCGCACTGGCAGATGCCGGTGACGATGCCGCGGTGCGCGTCATCGTGCTGGCGGCGAATGGCCCGGTATTCTGCGCCGGTCACAATCTGAAGGAAATGACGGCGGCCAGAACCGATCCTCAGAATGGCGGGGACCGCGGCCAGGCATATTTCACCCGGGTGATGGGTCAATGTTCTCGCCTGATGGCATCATTTTCCGCGCATCCAAAACCCATCATTGCCGAGGTTGCAGCGACTGCAACAGCTGCCGGCTGCCAGCTGGTGGCCAGCTGTGACCTAGCGGTGGCTTCGGAAGAGGCCAGCTTTGCAACGCCGGGGGTGCATATCGGGCTGTTCTGTTCAACGCCAATGGTTGCGCTGTCGCGCAAGGTGGCGGCGAAACATGCCATGGAAATGCTATTGACGGGTGACCCCTGTCCGGCGGCGCGTGCAGCTGAAATCGGTCTTGTGAATTATTGTGTCGCGGCCGATCAGCTGACTGGCAAAGTGATGGAAATGGCGCAGAAAATTGCGTCAAAATCTACTGCCACGGTGGGGTTTGGCAAACCGGCCTTCTATCGACAGCTGGAGCGTCCGCTTGTCGAGGCCTATGAATTTGCTGCCGAGGTAATGGTCACAAACATGCTGGCGCGCGATGCCGAGGAAGGCATTGC
>NYYG01000056.1 GCA_002686685.1 SAR116 cluster bacterium
CTGCTTGCCAACAAAGACCAGTCCTGGCTCTTCACGTGCAACAACTTCCTTGAGCAGTTTGGCAACGGCCAGCGGCTCAACCTCGTGCGGGGCCTCGATATGGATGCCGCGATCAGCGCCCATCGCCAATGCCGTGCGGATGGTTTCCTGATTCTGGCTTGGGCCGATGGATACGGCCACAACCTCGTCTGCGCCACCAGCCTCCTTGAGGCGAAGAGCTTCCTCGACAGCAATTTCATCAAACGGGTTCATTGCCATCTTCACATTGGCGAGCTCAACGCCAGAATTGTCGGCCTTTACGCGCACTTTGACGTTGTAGTCGATTACGCGCTTTACCGGTACGAGCACCTTCATGTCATCTTCCTCCGAAAGGATGTGATTACTGCGTCAGGCATACGCTTCGCCGCAGCCCAATACTTGCTTATTTCTGGCCAGAATTTTGTCCCGGCCGCCATAAAACATCGGTTTTGCCGCCATCATTCAAGTTGCGCGCCAGTACGAAAAGGTGGTCTGACAGGCGGTTTACATAGCGCATCGCGGGTTCACTGACCAATTCCTCGCTGGACAATTCCGTCATCCGGCGCTCCGCCCGTCTGACAACGGTGCGCGCAAGGTGGAGCCACGCTGATGCCTGCGATCCGCCCGGCAGGATAAATGACGTCAAGGGTTCCAGTGAAGCGTTCATTGCATCGATTTCTGTTTCAAGCCGGGTAACCTGCTCATCGGTGATCCGCAGCGCCGGACTATCACTTTCCGGTGTCGCCAGATCGGCGCCAAGATCGAACAGATCATTCTGGATTCGTCCCAACATCTCGTCGGCTGCATCGCTAGTATGAAGACGCGCCAGCCCGATCACGGAATTGGCCTCATCCACCTCGCCAAAGGCGGTGGGCCGGCGTGAATGTTTGGCAACGCGACGTCCATTGACAAGGCTTGTTTCGCCATCGTCACCTGTGCGCGTGTAGATTTTGTTCAGTTTGACCATCTGTATTCTGTCCGTGGATCCTTGTTATTATGCAGGGCGCGTCCGTCACGCGCCATCGCGCAGCCAGATAAGCACCAGGATAACAACCAGCGCAATGGCCTGAAAAATAATGCGATAACGCATAATCCTGTTGGAATGTTTGAGGTTATATTCCCCGCCGCGCGCCATTGTAAGCACACCCCAGCCGAGGATCGCGGCAACAATCGCGAGCGCGAGAAACAGGATGATCTTATCGGCAGGCATGATTGCAGCACTTTCTGACGCGTTATTACTGGCCAGACCATAGTGGGAACAACCCGCTATGGCTAGATATCGATCGGCCCGGCGTCAAAGCGCCGCGCCGCGGCGACAAGGGTGTTGCGTAACAGGCAAGCGATGGTCATGGGTCCAACCCCGCCAGGGACGGGCGTAATGGCACCAGCAACTGCTGCGGCGGAGTCATAATCCACATCGCCGGTCAGCCGGAATTTACCCTTGCCGCGTTCGGGCGCCGGAACACGATTGATGCCGACATCAATCACAGTGGCCCCCGGCTTCACAAAATCACCAGTGATCATTTCTGGCCGGCCAACCGCGGCTACAAGAATATCGGCGGTAGCGCAGACAGCTTGCAGGTCCTTTGTTCGTGAATGTGCTATTGTCACTGTGCAGCTGTCCTGCAAAAGCAACTGGGCCATCGGTTTGCCGACGATGTTGGAACGGCCGACAACAACAGCATTCAGCCCGGAAAGTGATCCAAGCTGATCACGCAGAAGCAACAAACAGCCAAAAGGTGTGCAGGGAACCAGCGCATCCTGGCCGGTTGCGAGCCGGCCGGCATTCACCACGTGAAAGCCGTCAACATCTTTGTCAGGTGTGACCGCGTTGATCACTGCCGCCTCGTCAATCTGCTTGGGCAGCGGAAGCTGCACAAGAATCCCGTCAACCNCATCATCCTCNTTNAGGGTGTCAATCAANGCCAGCAANTCTGNCTGGCTGGTTGTGGCGTCAAGGCGATGTTCAATCGAGCGCATGCCGGCGGCGGTTGTGCGTTCAATNTTGTTGCGCACATANACGGCGCTTGCCGGGTCCTCACCAACAAGAACCACGGCCAGTGCAGGCGGGCGGCCGATCTTTGCCGCCAGCGNCTTGGCTTCAACGGCGACACGTGCCACCAGATTTTCAGAGAAAGCCTTGCCGTCGATCACTTTTGCTTTTGTCATAAAACTCCCCCACGAGCTTCAATTTGGAATGTCTTTGGATGCAGTTGGCGTGGACACCGCCAACCGGCGATTCACTTTGCCAGCCCCCCGATAAGATTGCGCAGAAATTCCGCCCCCAGCAGCAGAATGACCGGGCTGATATCAATGCCGCCAAGATCAGGCATAAAGCGCCGCACACGTCCAAGCAGCGGTTCATGAATGCGCCCGAGAAAATTTGTCGCCATGCGCACAAATGGCTGCCACGGATTCAGAATGCGCAATGCAACCAGCCAGCTGATGATGACATAGGCAAAAAGCGTGTAGACATAGAGGCTGATAATCTGGTCGATCAGAATGAACAGTGCCGTCATGTGCTGGTGTCCGTGCCTGAAGGTGAGATGCGGCCCCACTATAGCGTTTCACCATATCAGTTCAATGCCGTTTCAATTTAGGGGGCCGTTTCAATCTAAGGGTGGTTATATGCCTGGCCAGCAAACCGGTCCTGGCCGGCATTGGCTGGTGAGTGGAATGGGCAGGGTGGCTGACCGTTCGCATGCTGTGCGTCTCATGCTTTCGATTTGATTTGCATGCAGCTGTTGAAGCCACTACATCTCGGCGCATGACGGCAGAAAGCAAATCAGACAGACAGGATACGCAAACGACCCCCGCCAGATCGGCGGGCATGTCCCGGCGGCTTGTCATTATCAGCGCCAGNCTTTTATTCGTCCTTGCCTGCGCAACCGTGTTCTGGCTGTCAGAACGCCAGGCGCGGCAGATGAAGATCGGATTCCCGCATTTCTCCGAACAGACATTCACACTGATTGACCAGACAGGTGCGGCCCGCACCAATGATGATTTTGCCGGTGCGCCAATTGCCCTGTTTTTTGGTTACAGCTATTGCCCAGATGTCTGCCCAATGACACTCAGCCTGTTGCAGGCGTCACTGGATGATCTTGCCGAGACCGGCATTGATGGCACTGCCTTGCAGGTGATTTTCGTTACCGTCGATGCCGAGCGTGANACGCCCGAACAGCTGGCCGCCTATCTCAGCCTCTTTGACATGCCGGTGACTGCCCTGACGGGTGACGCCGAAACGCTNCTAGCCGCGCAGAAGACCTTCGGCATCTACGCCAAACGTGTCGAGGNTGNTGANGGTGTTGTGCTNTGGGACCATTCNGCCGCNGTTTACCTCTATGACCAATCCGGNGCGTTCAGTGGCACAATCCTTTTCGAGGAACCAGCCGAATTCGTCCTGCAGAAAATGCAGCGCCTGTTGCGTTAATCAACCTTTGCGATGCGGCAGGAAGCTGGCGCCCTGCGCGACCATATATTGCCCTGACAATATACTGATTACGTAATGNCCTTTCCGGCGGGCGCAGCCCGTCCTATGCTGTGCCCTGTATAAATTCAGGATAACGGATTTGCATCATGCCTCGNTNTGGGGGNACGCATATCCGCGTCGCCGGGCTTGTTCATCGCCCCGTTGCCAGTCTGTATGTCCNTGTTCTCGTCCTTTGTATCTGTTNGGCAGGATGGTGTATGCCCGCCTGCGCGGAAGGTCAGAATGACCTGGCGCCGGCCAGCCAGACGGATCGCCTTGGCGCAGCACCGTCTGTTCATCTGGCCAGGATTACAATGTTGATGAAGGCCGACGCGATGCCGAGGCCTATCAGTTGGCAGTTGCCATGGCTGCAGTCTATCCGCATCTGGTCTGGCCCGAAATGGCAGCTGCCTATGCTGCTGTCAGCCTCGGCCGATGTGACTGGGCGGACCGCCATTTCAATCGCATCGGCAGGATGACGCGTCATCCGGCAGCACTCGTAAGCGCATTACGGCTGATTGCAGATGGTGAATCCTCCATCCCGGCGACGCTGGCAACAGAGCTGGCGCATCGCGCCGACCAGCCAAGGCTGACACGCCGCGAGCATGATATGCTGTCGGGATTGCGGGNGGGTCTCAGCAACAAGGAAATCGCCGACAAGCTGCAATTGAGCGAGGTTACCGTCAAGCATCACGTCAAGAGCCTGCGCGGCAAGCTGGGCGCGCGCAACCGGGTGCATGCCATTTGCCGTGCCATCGAATTGCAGATCGAATAAACAGGCGGCCAGTGATGATTGATGTCAGCCGCCGCCCGCAACCCTGTTTCATCTGGCCGGCAGCTGCCTCTTGTCGGACAGCCTTCGCGATGCGCTAGCGGTTCTGGCGATTATCTACCAGGTCTGACACCACTGACGGATCGGTCAGGGTTGATGTATCGCCAAGGTCCGCATAGTCATTGGCGGCAATCTTGCGCAGAATGCGGCGCATGATCTTGCCAGACCGCGTTTTCGGCAATTGCGGGGCCCATTGCAGCAGATCCGGCGTGGCAATCGGTCCAATTTCCTTGCGCGTCCATTGGCGCAACTCGGCGACCAGCGCGTCGGTGGCCTCTACGCCCTCCACAAGTGTGACATAGGCATAGATTCCCTGTCCCTTGATATCATGCGGATAGCCGACAACAGCGGATTCAGCGACCTGTGGATGGGCGACAAGCGCGGATTCGATCTCGGCGGTTCCCATGCGGTGGCCAGACACATTCAGAACATCATCCACGCGCCCGGTGATCCAGAAATAGCCGTCTTCATCGCGGCGCGCACCATCGCCCGAGAAATAGCGACCCGGGAAGGTGGTGAAATAGGTTTCAATGAATCGCTGATGGTCACCATAGACGGTCCGCATCTGCCCCGGCCATGACCGGTTGATGCACAAATTACCGTCGGCCGCGCCTTCAAGGATATTGTTGTCGCCATCAACCAGCACCGGATCCACGCCAAAGAACGGCTTTGTTGCCGATCCGGGCTTGGTGGTGGTTGCGCCGGGAAGCGGGGTAATCAGAATGCCGCCTGTTTCGGTTTGCCACCATGTATCAACAATCGGGCAACGCCCGTCCCCGACAACCTCATGGTACCACATCCAGGCTTCGGGATTGATCGGTTCGCCGACGCTGCCAAGAAGGCGCAGGGATGATCTGTCTGCACTCTTGACCGGTGCCTCGCCTTCGCGCATCAGCGCCCGGATAGCTGTTGGTGCGGTGTAGAAGATATTCACCTTGTGCTTCTCGACGACTTGCCAGAAGCGCGAACTGTCCGGCCAGGTCGGCACCCCTTCGAACATCAGTGTCACGGCACCATTTGCCAGCGGCCCGTAGACAATATAGCTGTGCCCGGTGACCCAGCCGACATCGGCTGTGCACCAGTAGATATCGCCATCATGGTAATCAAACACATATTGATGGGTCATCGAGGCATAGACCATATAGCCGCCCGTGGTATGAAGCACCCCTTTGGGTTTGCCGGTCGACCCTGATGTATACAGGATGAACATCGGGTCTTCGGCGCTCATTTCCTCTGGCGGACAATCAGCAGAGGCAGCCGACATGGCCTCGTGATACCAGACATCGCGACCTTCGACCCATGCGACATCGCCACCGGTACGGCGGACGACAATCACCTTGTTGCAATCAGGGCAGTTTTCCAGTGCGGCGTCAGTATTGGCTTTCAGCGGTACCGGGCGGCCACCTCGCAGGCCCTCATCGGCTGTAATCACGATGTTGGAATCACAATCCTGAATACGGCCAGCCAGCGCATCGGGTGAAAAGCCGCCAAACACCACAGAATGAATGGCACCGATCCGCGCGCATGCCAGCATGGCAACAGCGGCTTCCGGGATCATCGGCATGTAGATGGTGATACGATCGCCTTTCTTCGCGCCCTCTGCCTTCAGAACATTGGCAAATTTGCAGACTTCCTCATGCAATTCGGCATAGGTGATATGCTTTGAATCCGCCGGGTCGTCACCCTCCCAGATAATGGCTGTCTGATTGCCGCGCGTTGCAAGATGGCGGTCAAGACAATTTGCCGCCGCATTCAGCGTACCATCAGCATACCAGCGGATATGTAGATCCTTGGTGTCATAGGAGACATCGCTGATTTCGCTATAGGGTTTGATCCAGTCAATTCGCTTGCCGTGTTCGGCCCAGAAGGCATCGTTATCAGATAGGGACTCACCATACATCGCTGTATAGCTCTCATCGGTCACCAGTGCACGGCTGACGATCTCTGCAGCGGGTTGGAATGTCTTGTCCTGGCTCATTATCTTTCCTCCGGAATNGATTCCATTCGGGGCCATTCGGTCCTGACCCGCCACNCAAATAACGCGCCNGGAGTGTAATATGAGGATGGCGGNAACAGCAAGATACTGATGCGGCAAAGGCCAATGTCGGGCGTTATCCTCTNCCATTGGACATAATCAACAGGACCAGATGTCCGGCAGGATTTGATCATCCTGCCGGGTGGCGCAGCGCCTCCGCCAGCGCATCGGCGTCTTCAGCACTGTCAAGGTCCATCACCTGGCGCGCCATGGCCAGTGAGAAGCCGGCGCGGGCGAAAGACGCAAGCTGGCGCTGCCTGTCCTTGGGTTCGGTTACGGGGGTGCGGGCATAGGGCCCAAGGCGGCGNCGTGATGCGTGACGCAGCGCCGCGACCAGTTCGCCGTCACTGACACCCTCATCCGCTTCCGCGAGCGCGTCATCAATCATCTCATCATCCANAGCATGCTGGCCAAGTGCCCGTNTGATGGCGATGCCCGAGCGCCCGGCACGCCTCTTGCCGCGTGCCTGCGACAGGGCAAAGGCGGCATCATCGACATAACCAAGCCGCACACACTCGCCGATCACCCGTTCGCGCGCAACGGCCACGTCATCGGCATCATGCGCGTCCAGCTTGCGTTCGGCAAAGCGGACAAGCACTTCGCGCAAGCGCTGCTGCGAGGCGGTGTAGCGGCCGAGATAATGTACGGCCTTGTTCATCAGCCGGCGTTCTGCCGGGCTGCGGCTGTCGGTCATCTGGGGTGTCTCCATCCTGCGTGGCCAGCATATCAACCCGATGTCAAAGCGCAAACATATGGCGCACNNATCTGTCCGGTGCATCATGGACAGNGGCGCNGACATGGGGGCCGCCGATCATCGCCATTGCGCTTTGGCGTTGTGCTGCCTATTTTCACCGCCATGTCCTCGTCTCGTCCCGCACCCCAAAAAGCCGGTCACTACCCGGTTCCGAACAAGCCGATCGTCCGCCCTGTGCAGATCGGGCGTGTCAATTGGGTGGGGTTGTGGACTCTCTATATGCGAGAGGTGCGGCGCTTTACCAAAGTCGGCATGCAGACGGTTGGCGCGCCGGTCATTACATCGATGTTGTTCATGATGGTGTTCGCTGTCGCCGTAGGTGATCGGGCAAAGCTTGCCGGGGATATAGATTTTCTGACATTTCTGGTGCCCGGCCTTGTGATGATGACCGTGTTGCAAAACGCCTTTGCCAACACCTCCTCATCGCTTGTCGTCTCAAAGGTACAGGGCAATATCGTCGATATTCTCATGCCGCCGCTTGCCGCCGGGGAATTGCTGGCGGGTCTGGCAGCGGGTGGCATGACGCGCGGCATTGCGGTCGGGATTGTTGCAGCAATCGTCCTCGGGGCGTTTGGCGATATCGGTTTGCCGGCGGCGCCGTTTGCGGCCATCTGTTTTCTGGTTCTGGGTTCGCTGGCGCTGTCCTTTGCCGGCATCCTTGCCGGCGTCTGGGCAAACAAGTTTGACGAGATGGCGGCGATCACGAATTTTGTTATCCAGCCACTGGCATTCCTGTCTGGCACATTCTATTCGGTTGACAGGCTGCCGCCACCTTTCGATCTTGTCGCAACGCTGAATCCGGTTTTCTATGCCATTGACGGGTTTCGATTCGGCCTGATCGGCGTGGCTGACAGGCCGGTGGTCACAGGGTTGCTTGTGCTGGTGCTCGTCAATCTGGTGCTCGGCGCGCTGTGTTACCAGGTGCTTGCATCAGGTTTCAGGCTAAAAAGCTGAGCCTGCACAGCAACAGGCAGAGGGCAAGAGGGATCGCATGAAAGACGCAGAGATGAATGATGGCATTCTGCCGGTGCAGCAAATCCGTGACGCGATTGCGGCAGGCCATATTGCGGCAACAATACCGCCAACCGAGGCGCAGCTGCAGCCGGCCAGTATGGATTTGCGGCTTGGCACGCGTGGCTGGCGCGTGCGGTCATCCTTCCTGCCGGGCAGCGGGATTGATGTTGCCCGCAAACTCGACAAATTTGCCATGCACGAGATTGACCTTAGTGATGGGGCAGTGCTGGAACGCGGCTGTGTCTATATTGTCGAGCTGCAGGAAAGCCTCGCCTTGCCCGACACATTGTCAGCCCTGGCCAATCCGAAAAGCTCGACCGGGCGTCTGGATGTCTTTACGCGCCTGATTACAGATGGCGCGACCGAATTCGAGGCGGTTACACATGGTTATCATGGCGGGCTCTATGCCGAGATTTCCCCGCGCACCTTTTCGGTGCTGGTACGCAAGGGCTCGTGCCTGTCGCAACTGCGTCTTCGGCGCGGGCCAGGCAGCATGTCGGATGCCGCCATGGAGGCGCTGCACCGCACGGTCGGACTGATCCGTGGCGCGGACACACCTGACTTTCGCGATGGTGTGGCACTTAGCGTGAATCTGACTCCTGATCCCGACACACAGATCATTGGCTGGCGCGCGCGCAAACATGCCGGCCTTGTCGATATCGACGCGCCGGGCAGCTGTGAGGTGGATGCCTATTGGGAAAAGCTGACAACAGCCGATCTTGTGGCTGGCGGGCTGGTGCTGAATCCTGATGAATTCTACATTCTGGCCAGCCGCGAATTTGTGACGGTGCCGCGGGACCATGCGGCCGAAATGCGCGCCTATGACACGCGAGTGGGTGAATTCCGTGCCCATTATGCCGGATTCTTTGACCCCGGGTTTGGTATGCCGGAAATGGGCGCCGGCAGCACGCGCGCGGTGCTCGAAGTGCGCTCGCATGATGTGCCGTTTCTGATTGAGGAAGGCCAGACGGTTTGCCGGCTTGTCTATGAACCGATGGCTGCCACGCCGGACCTGCTTTATGGCGATAGCGGATCGACCTCAAACTATCAGTCGCAGGGTCTGCGCCTTGCAAAGCATTTCATTCAGGACTGATAACGCCTGCCACATGCAACTGCCTTGACAAAACTGGCGGAAATGTCGACATTTGCGGCCTTTCGCGAGTTACAAATCCGGCCACCGGACTGTCACATGACGGGCTGGTGGTCTGGCGTTTGGAGCCGCTTTCTTTTTTGCCAACGGGACCAACAGGATCATGACCACTGTGGAAAGCAGATCGACAGCTGATTCGGCCGTGATGCGCACCTATGGCCGCGCCGACCTGGCGTTTGTGCGGGGCGAGGGAAGCTGGCTGATCACCGAGGATGGCACACGCTATCTCGACTGTGCCAGCGGCATTGCCGTCAATACACTGGGTCATTCGCATCCGGCGCTGGTGGACGCGTTGAAAGCGCAGGCCGACCAGCTGTGGCATACATCCAACCTCTATCGCATTCCCGGACAGGAACGTGTTGCCGAAAAGCTGGCAGCGCTCACCGGTCTTGATCAGGTCTATTTCTGTAATTCAGGCGCAGAGGCCAATGAAGGCGCGGTGAAAATTGCACGCCGGGCGGCCTTTGAGCGGGGAGAGACAGAGCGGACAACCATCCTGTGCGCGACCGGGTCCTTTCACGGGCGCACGCTTGGTATGCTGGCCGCAACAGACAAACAGGCCAACCGCACCGGCTTTGGTCCGATGCCTGACGGATTTGACCATGTCGCCTTTGGCAACCTGAATGCGCTGCGGGATGCCCTTGGTCCGCATGTGGCGGCGGTGATGATCGAACCGGTTCAGGGAGAAGGTGGCGCGCGTGACGCGCATGATGACTATCTGCGGGGTGTGCGGGCCGCTGCCGATGAATTTGGTGCGCTGGTAATTGCCGATGAGGTGCAGTCCGGCATCGGGCGTACCGGCACATTGTTTGCCTATGAAACCTCTGGCATCCGCCCTGATATTATCGCCGTTGCCAAAGGCCTTGGTGGTGGTTTCCCGGTTGGCGCGGTGATTGCCAGTGCCGAGGTTGGCAATGCGATGACACCGGGCACTCATGGATCAACCTTTGCCGGAAACCCGCTGGCAATGGCGGTTTCCGAAGCGGTGCTNGATACACTGACAGCACCCGGGTTTCTGGCAGATGTGCGGCGTCGGGCAGACATGTTGCAGGACGCCCTGCAAAAGATTGCGGACCGCCATCCGGGTCAGATTGACGAAATCCGCGGCCGCGGATTTCTGCGNGGTGTAAGGCTGGACCCGTCGCTGGATGCGGGTGCGATTGTGGCGGCGCTGCGTGACCATCGGCTGCTGACAGCCCCGGCGGGCGAGAACACCGTCCGGTTTTTGCCACCGCTGATCATCAGCGAGGAAGAAATCGCCCTGGCGGCAGACATATTTGCCACCGTGATGGCTGCCAACGGCACTGCAAAGGCCAGCTAGGCGGTCCGGCAGCAAGGTCAGAGAACACCCATCAATGAACAGCCCAGTGCCTTAACGGCCGGGTTAATGGACAGGTAGGATGAGACATTTTCTAGACATCAGGGATTTCAGCACTGCACAGCTGACCAGCCTTCTTGATGATGCAGCGGCGATGAAAGCAGCGCTAAAGACAGGCGCTGAAGCCCCACAACCGCTGGCCAACAAGACGATAGCCATGATTTTTGAAAAGCCGTCAACACGAACCCGCCTGTCATTCGAGGTTGGTATCAGCCAGCTTGGTGGCACACCGGTCATGTTGTCTGCAGCGGATATGCAGATCGGGCGCGGCGAGACAATTCAGGACACGGCGCGGGTGATGTCGCGTTATGTGGATGCCATTACCATCCGCTGTTTTCGCCATGACATGCTGACCAGTCTTGCCGAACATGCGACNGTGCCAGTGATTAACGCATTGACCGAACGGTCGCATCCCTGCCAGATCATGGCNGATCTNCAGACCATGATTGAACGGCACGGTGCGCTGGACGGGCAGATCGTCACCTGGGTTGGGGATGGCAACAATGTGACAACAAGCTGGATCGAGGCAGCTGCGCGTTTTGGGTTTCAGCTGCGCATCGCCTGTCCGGCTGCCTATGCGCCACCTGCCGAATTGCTGGCATGGGCGCGCGGCGAGGGTGCGGATATCGTCCTGTATGACAATGCCGAAGACGCGGTTGCGGGCAGTCAGACGGTTGTAACGGATGTGTGGATTTCGATGGGGGATGATGAGGGCAGCCGGATGACAGATTTCCAGCCTTTCAAGGTTACAAACTCCCTTATGGAGAAGGCGGCAGCCGATGCGATTTTCATGCATTGCCTGCCTGCCTGGCGGGGAATCGAAGTCGCTGCAGATGTCATTGACGGGCCGCAATCAGCTGTATTTGACGAGGCCGAAAACCGGCTTCACGCTCAAAAGGCAATCTTGGCCTGGTGTGTTGCCGGTAACTAGCTTTGGTCAGGTCAGTGCTGGCTGGCCGCCTTGTCTGTCCGTTGGTGCCGGCCTGTGGGTCACCCCGTCGGTTCGCGCCAGCATTTCTTTATGTTCGCCCGTCAGGAGCATGTGATGGCATCCAATAATGATCCCCTTCACGGTCAGCAGATTTTGCCCTTCTATCTGGTTGGTGACACCGGTTCAGCGCCGGTGGTGCGCGGGCGGCTGGCGTCGGTTGGGCGCGCCGCAACATCGATTCTCGATCGTCACGGCTATCCGCTGGCGGTGGCCAGCCTGCAGGCCGAGGCGCTGGCAATTGCTGCCTGCCTGTCAACATTCATGAAATTTGACGGGGTGTTCACACTGCAGGCCAAAGGTGATGGCCTGGTTAAAACCCTGCTTGCCGATATGACGTCAGACGGGGCAATGCGCGGCTATACCGCATTTGATGGCGACGCACCCATGCCAGTGGCGGATGATATTGCCAGTACGATGCCCGCCAGCCTGCCCGCGCTGATGGGCGGCGGCTATGCCGCGTTCACCGTTGATCAGGGAACCGAGAATGGGCGCTATCAGGGCATTGTAGAGCTGGCCGGCGAAACGCTGAGCGATGCCGCCCAGGCGTGGTTTGCCAATTCCGAACAGGTAGACAGCACCATTGTTGCGGCCGCAGGCTGCGAGAATGGTGTCTGGACAGCGACAGCCCTTATGTTGCAACGCGTTGCCGCAGATGGTGGCAGGGTCAGTGCGTCAGAAGATGGTGTAACGGACGCATCATTGGACCGGGCGGCGCAGGATGACCTTTGGCACACGGCGAAGACGTTGATGGAATCTGTACGCCGGGACGAGCTTGTTGATCCCGCGCTGGACCCTGCCACACTGGTGTTCCGGCTGTTCAACACGCTGCAACCGCATGTGGCACCGGCACACAAGGTTGTTGACCAATGCCGCTGCAGCCCGGAGAAGNTCACCGCTGCGCTTGACCAGATGCCGCCTGAGCAGCTCNCTGACCTTGTCGCTGACAGTGGCATGATCGAGGTGACCTGTGAATTCTGCAAGACCATGCGGGCAATCGACCCGCCAGCAACGCGTCACTAGCACAGGTCTCTGCAACAATCCGGAATTCTGCCTGTCTGATTTGCCACAATCATGCCGCCTTCTGGCCCTAAGGTTTCGCATGGTTTCGTAGGAGAATCTGACAAATGCGCTACCTTGCCCTTCCATTTGTTCTTGCCAGCCTCATGCTTTCGGCCTGTGGCACAACTTCGGCCCCGCCGGTTCCGGTGACAATTTCGGCTGACAGTTTTGCCCCACTTGCTCTTAATGCCCGCAAGCTGGAAATCATTGATAATTGGCAGATGCCGATGGNCAGNCCCTATATTGGCCATCGTCAGGACCCGTTCCCGGGCAATCTGGTAGCAAGCTGGGGGTCTGCTGTGCTGACGCCGGCCGGCGGCAGTGGCGAGCTCGTCCTTGATATCAGCCGCGCCGCAGTCACACAGGAACGGCTGGTGCGCGAGGACAAGCTTTCAAATGCGCTGGTAGACGAACAGGATATGCGTCTGCGGGTGGAGTTGGAAGCACAGCTGATGTGGTTGCAGCCCGTCGGGGGGTCACAGGCACGGATAAAGCTGTCGGCCTTGCATTCGGTTACTGTGCCGGAGTCAGCCAATGCAAATGATGTTCAGGCCGCTATTAATGAATGCCTGCAGGCGGCGCTTGTGGCACTGGACGCACAGGCGCGCGCAGAGCTGGCAAAGATTGATAGTATCATCCTGCCATAGGCATTCATTCCATATCCTGCATCTGGATGACAGCTGGCCACTGGCGGGCTGTCGGCATGGGTCAGCGGCGCCAGAAGCCCGGGTTCAGCATGACCAGGACGGTGAACAGCTCCAAGCGACCCAGAAGCATGCCAAATGCCATAATCCATTTGGCGGCATCTGGCAGAGTTGCGAAATTGCCTTCGGCACCAATCAGATTGCCCAGCCCCGGCCCCACATTGCTGATCGAGGTGGCGGCGCCTGAAAGGGCGGTGATGAAATCAAGCCCCAGCGCGCCAAGCATGATNGCCAGCAGCACAAAGCAGATGATGTAGAGATAGAAGAATCCCATCACCGAATCCATGACTTCATTGGAAACGGGGCGGCGATTATAATAGGCAAGAATCACCGCATGCGGACTTAACAGCCGCCCAATCTGCACCCGCGCTGTGGTCGCCAGCACCTGCAACCGGAACATCTTGATGCCGCATGTGGTCGACCCGCCACAGCCGCCCACAAACATCGCGATCAGCAGCAATGTAGAGGCAAAGCCGCCCCAGGCNGAGAAATTGGCACTGCCATAACCGGTGCCGGTCATAATCGACACCGCATTGAAACTGGCCTGGCGGATCGCTGTCGCCAGCGTCATGCCGGCGTTGTTCAGATGCCAGATCAGCACCAATACAACCAGCAGCAGCAACGCCAGGAACCAGCGTACCTGNGGGTCCTGCAGCAAGGCGCGCCACCCGCCACGCACCATGGCAAGGTAATGCGCAAAAGGCAGGCTGCCGACAATCATTCCAAAGATGATGATCCATTCGATCGCCAGAGAATCAAAGGCGGCGATAGAGGCAGTCTTTGTGGAATAGCCGCCGGTCGCAATCGTTGTCATCGCATGCGCAATGGCGTCGAAATTGCTCATCCCGGCGACGGACAGCATTACAGCCCACAAAGCGGTCAGACAGGCATATACAAGGCCGATTCCACCAGCCAGCTGTGCCGCCCGCGGTACAACCTTGTCAGCGCTGTCATATGATTCGGTACGAAACAGCTGCATCCCGCCAACAGACAGCATAGGCAGAACCGCCATGGCCATGACGATAATGCCCACACCACCCAGCCATTGCAGCAAGGCCCGCCAGATCAGAATGCCGGGAGAGGCGGTTTCGATCTGTTGCAGGACGGTTGATCCGGTTGTGGTGATGCCTGAAACCGATTCGAAGACTGCATCGGTAAGGCTCAGCTGCAATTCGCTGAAGATAAAGGGCAGGGCACCAAAAAGGCCAATCAGTATCCAGGAACCATTGGTAAGCAGGAATGCCTGGCGTAATCCAAGGTCGAAGCCGTCACGTTGCGACGTTGCCAGCCAGACCGAGACCCCAACAAAGGCAGTCAGCAGCGCAGACAGGGCAAAGACCTGCCAGTCCGGCGATCCGAAATACAAGTCAAAGCACATCGGGATCAGCATCGCTGCCGCGAGAATCGTCGTCAGCAAACCAAGAATGTTCAGGACCGGTGAGAGCACCATATCAAACCCGCCTGTTTCAGTGGTTGACGCCGGATCATATAACATCCGTTCCGGCAGTCACGACTTTTCTGCTAACACATCTGCCGCCACGCAAGTCACCAGCCATCAGGCGGCATGGCGCGCGGCTAAGGACTACTCGCCGCGGATCAACTTATCCGGATGTACCCTTAACCTGCGCAAGGAAGCGGGCCCGCATGTCGGCATCGCTTTCAAAGGCACCCGTAAAGCGTGATGTGATCATCGACACACCATCCTTATGGACACCACGCGTCGTCATACACTGGTGTTGCGCGTCGATCATGACGGCAACGCCGCGTGGCTGTAGTGCGGACTGGATACAGTTTGCCACCTGTGCGGTCAGGGTTTCCTGCGTCTGCAGCCGGCGGGCGTAGGAATCAAGGACCCGGGCAAGCTTTGAAATGCCAACCACGCGCCGATGCGGCAGATAGGCGATATGTGCCACACCAATGATCGGCACCATATGATGCTCGCAATGGCTTTCAATGCGGATCTGCCGCAGCATCACCATGTCGTCATAGCCTTCGACTTCTTCGAAAACACTCGACAGGAAGGCAGCCGGGTCTTCGTCATACCCTGAGCAGAATTCTTCCCATGCGCGGACGACGCGCGCCGGTGTATCACGCAATCCCTCGCGCGACGGGTCTTCGCCAAGCCAGCGAATCAGCACATCGATGGCCGCTTCCGCCTCGGCACGTGTCGGACGCAGTGTTGTCAGGCCGTCCCTTTGGCCCTCTGCCTCGGTCATGTCTGCCGGGGTCAGGCTGTTGTCATTGGGTGTCATCGCCGGTCCTCTTAATGGCGTGGGGCAGCATGCGCCTGTCGCAGCAATACCGCCGCCCGGTCAAGCCTATATGGAGGCAAACCCGCCGAAACGCAACAATTTAGGCGGTGTTGATCTTCTGTTATCGACAGGCCGAATTTTGCCCTGAAACAGGTTGTTTTTGCCAGCGGCAGCGGGAAGCGCTAACATCGGCCTGTTGCGGGTGTAGCTCAGTTGGTAGAGCACGAGCTTCCCAAGCTCGGGGTCGCGGGTTCGAATCCCGTCGCCCGCTCCAGTTTTCCTGATAAATTCATCNTTAGACTCATCAACAGTCTTTTCGATTCACAGCGTGTGATCAGCGCATAAAAAAGGCGGGGTTGTGCCCCGCCTTTTCTGTTGATGTGTTTGTTGCCTCAGCAGGCGCTGACAGCACGTTTGGCAATTTCGCCGACAAGATGCGCCCGATACTCGCCAGAGGCGTGAATATCGCTGATCATGTCATCGGCATCAGTGCCAATACCATCCAGCGCATCTGCACCAAAACTGCCATTCAGTGCCGATTCCATGGCCGCATGGCGGAAAACACCATCGCTGCCGGCTCCGGTGACAGCCACCCGCGTACCCTGGCCGCCGCTGGCGACGAACACACCAACCATGGCGTAACGCGACGCCGGGTTGGGGAACTTCACATAAGCNGCCTTGTCCGGCTTGGGNAAGCTGATCGCGGTGATCATCTCGCCCTCATCCAGTGCGGTTTCGAACATGCCGGTGAAGAAATCATCGGCACCAATGTCACGCTTGTTGGTGTGCACGGTCGCGCCAAGGCCCAGAACAGCCGACGGATAGCAGGCTGACGGGTCATTATTGGCAACCGAACCGCCTATGGTACCGCGGTTACGGACCTGACGGTCACCGATACCGCCCGCCAGTGCCGCCAGCCCCGGGATGGCAGACTGGACGACNGGTGAGTTGGCCACATCGACATGCCGTGTCATCGCACCGATCTTGATGGCATCGCCGGTATCCTCGATACCGGCAAGGCCGCAGTCGGCGAGATCAACAAGGCTTTCGGGACTGGCAAGGCGCTGCTTCATAGTCGGAAGCAATGTCATGCCGCCGGCCAGAAGCTGGCCGCCCGTTGCCACATGGCCCACGGCGTCTTCCGTGCTCGTAGCCTTCACATAGCTCGTATGATGCATTGTCATCCTCCCTTATTCTGCAGCCTGTGCCTGCGCATCATTGATGGCACGCCAGACTTTTTCCGGTGTTGCAGGCATTTCGATGTCGGTCACACCAAGCTCGGAAAGAGCGTCGACAACCGCATTGATTACCGCAGGTGGTGATCCAATCGCACCAACCTCGCCGCACCCTTTCACACCAAGCGTGTTGTGGGTACACAAGGTTGATTGCTGGCCAACCTGGAAGTTAGGCATGTTGTCGGCACGTGGCATGGTGTAGTCCATGTATGATCCCGAAACCAGTTGGCCGTTATCGTCATAGACACAATTTTCGAGCAATGCCTGACCGATTCCCTGGGCAAGTCCGCCATGAATCTGGCCCTCGACAATCATCGGATTGATGACCCGTCCTACATCATCTACAGCGGTGAAATTGACCACATCGACAACGCCTGTTGCCGGATCAATTTCCACTTCGCAGATATGTGTCCCACCCGGATAGGTGAAATTGGTCGGATCGTAGAAAGCCTTCTCGTCAAGTCCCGGCTCCAGCTCCTCATGCGGGAAGTTGTGCGGCACATAGGCAGCAAGCGCAACTTCGCCGAAAGCCATCGACTTGTCGGTACCGGCAACGGTAAAGCTGCCATTCTCGAAGGTCACATCGGCTTCCGATGCCTCGAGAATATGCGCGGCGATCTTGGTCGCCTTGGCAATCACCTTGTCCATGGCGCGGACAATCGCTTCGCCACCGACGGCAAGCGAGCGTGATCCGTAAGTGCCCATCCCGAACGGGATATTGGCTGTATCACCGTGACTGATCTCGATCTGGCCGATATCAATGCCNAGCCTTTCGACCACCAGCTGNGCGAAAGTNGTCTCGTGCCCCTGGCCATGGCTGTGCGATCCAGTAAAGATCGTCACTGATCCGGTCGGGTGTACACGTACCTCGGCACATTCGAACAGACCGGCACGCGCGCCCAGTGATCCGACGACCGCGGACGGTGCGATACCGCAGGCTTCGACGTAAGTCGAATAGCCAATACCGCGATATTTGCCGTTTTTGGCTGCCGCTGTCCGCCGTGCTTCGAAACCGTCGATATCAGCCATTTTCATGGCAGAGTCGAGTGTGGCCCCGTAGTCGCCCGAATCATACTGCAACGCCACCGGCGTCTGGTATGGGAAGGCATCCGCCGGGATGAAGTTCTTGCGCCGGATATCAGTCTGGCTCATACCCATTTCGCGGGCTGCTCTGTCGACGAGACGTTCCAGCAGATAGGTGGCCTCAGGCCGCCCCGCGCCGCGATAAGCATCAACAGGCACCGTGTTGGTAAAGAGTGCCTTCACGTTGCAGTGAATCGCCGGGGTGGTGTAAACACCAGCCAGAAGCGTTGCATACAGATAGGTCGGAACCGCAGTCGCAAAGGTCGATAGATAGGCGCCCATATTGGCCAATGTCTCAACCTTCAGAGCCAGGAATTTGCCGTCGGCGTCGAGGGCCAGCTTGGCCTTCGTGATATGGTCGCGGCCATGCGCATCCGACAGGAACGCCTCGCTGCGGCCAGACGTCCATTTCACNGGACGACGCACCTTCTGAGATGCCCAGGTTACGATTGCTTCTTCGGCATAATGGTAGATCTTTGACCCGAAACCGCCGCCAACGTCTGGCGCGACCACGCGCAGCTTGTGCTCAGGGATCGACAGGACAAAGGCACCCATCAGCAGCCTGATGACATGCGGATTCTGAGATGTTGTGTACAGCGTGTAATTGTCATGCGCGCTGTCATAATCACCAATGGCTGACCGGGTTTCCATCGGGTTTGGCACCAGACGGTTGTTGCGGATATCCATTTCGGTCACATGATGCGCATCTGCCATGATCGAATCAATCTCGTCAGGGTCACCGATATCCCAGTCATAGACGACGTTGCTGCCAAGATCGCTGTGCACAAGTGTGTCACCCTTCAGCGCATTGCGCATGTCCACAACAGCCGGTAGTGAATCATAGGTCACGTTGACCAGTTCGGCTGCATCCTGCGCCTGTTGCAGGCTTTCGGCGATAACCACAGCAATCTGATCACCGACGTGGCGCACAAAACCTTGTGCCAGTGGCGGGTGTGCCGGCTCGCGCATGGGTGTGCCGTCGGTTGAGTCGACCTGCCAGCCACATGGCAGCGATCCGACTTCCATGTCATCGCCGGTAAAGACGGCGACGACACCATCGGCCGCAGCGGCGGCAGATGTATCAACCGAGATCTTGGCGTGCGCCTGGTCCGAGCGGAGGATATAAGCGTAGGTCTGACCAGGACGGTTAATGTCGTCCGTGTAGCGACCCTGACCGGTCAGAAAGCGGAAATCTTCGCGGCGTTTGACTGCGGCACCAATGCCGTTTGTGTTCTGTCCGTCTGGCATGTTCAGCCTCCCATGTTCTGAGCAGCGGCCTGAACGGACTTCACAATATTGTGGTAGCCCGTGCAGCGACAAATATTGCCTTCAAGCCCTTCGCGGACTTCCTGCTCGCTTGGATTTGGATTGTTTTTTACGAGTTCGATGGCACTCATCACCATGCCCGGGGTGCAATAGCCGCACTGCAGGCCGTGATTCTCGTGAAAGGCCTGCTGCATCGGATGCATTTCATCGCCGTTCGCAATGCCTTCGATGGTGGTGACTTCCGCACCCTCTGCCATTGCGGCCAGCATGGTGCAGGATTTTACGGATTCGCCATTCACATGCACGATGCAGGCACCACACTGACTGGTGTCACAGCCTANATGTGTGCCCGTCATGCCCATTGTTTCGCGTATGAAGCTGACCAGAAGCGTATTGTCAGGCACATCTGCGCTGACGGCATTCCCGTTCAAGCTGAGACTTACGGTCGTCATTTTTTCCTCCTTATCAACGTATCCGTGCAACGTATCCCGTGAACACAGGTCTCTCCGGACACTCTTGAATATNGTCACGCGAAACAAACATCATGTAAACAGCTTTGTCAGCCCTGGNNGATGTGTTGCGGGTGGCAAATTGTCACAATTTCAGCGCCTTGGTTATGTGTAGGGTGACCGGGGACAGGACTGGGTCCATGATCGGGATATGGCCGATAACGGGTCGCGGAGGGTAAGATGATACCAGCAACAGTGGCTGAACTNGGCGAATCGATGGCCGGGGAAGATTATGTGNTATCCGATGGCCTTGCTGTCAGCCTGTTTCTTGCGCTNCGGCAATCACGNCCCTTGTTTCTGGAAGGCGAGGCGGGCGTTGGCAAGACCGAGGTTGCAAAGACGCTGGCGACGCTGCTGGACCGGCGCTTGATCAGGCTGCAATGCTATGAGGGGCTAGACATCAATGCCGCTGCGTATGAGTGGAATTACGCCCGCCAAATGATGCAAATCCAGAGCGCTGGTCAGGGCCAGCTGAGCAGTGCCGACCTGTTCACGACAGAGAATCTGATTGAGCGTCCGCTTCTCGAGGCCTTGCGCGACGACAAAAGGGGCGCGCCTATTCTGCTGATTGACGAGCTGGACCGTGCGGATGAAGCATTCGAGGCCTATCTTCTGGAAATCCTGTCAGACTGGCAAATTACCATTCCCGAATTCGGTACGGTAGCCGCTGCAGCCCCGCCGATTGTGATTATCACATCGAACCGGACGCGCGAGATTCATGACGCGCTAAAGCGCCGCTGCTTCTATCATTGGGTTGACTATCCGTCACTGGATGATGAGCTTGATATCCTCAAGCGCAAAGCCCCCGAAGCCGGTGCAGAGCTGAGCCACCAGATCGTGCATTTTGTGCACAGGCTGCGTGACGAAAAGCTCTTTAAGGCGCCGGGCGTCGCAGAGACCATCGACTGGGCGCAGGCACTTGTCGAGCTGGATTGTGTCGCGGTTGATCCAGCGACAGCCGATTCGACGATGGGCGTGCTGTTGAAATATCAGGATGATATCGCCCGCATTCGGGGCAGCGTCGCTGCAAAGCTGCTTGCGGAGATACAGATCGAGCTGGCCGGTTATCAGCGAAAATGACCAGCGCAGACAACGCATTGCAGTCCAATATGCTTGGCGACCAGCCTGGCTACAGGGGTGAAAAGCTAGCCGAAAATATCGCGCATTTCGTGCGGCTGCTGCGCCGTGCGGGTATGAAAGTTGGGCCCGCCAGCATCATTGATTGTCTGGCTGCCTCTTCAAACATTGATCTTGGCCGTCAGGCGGAGTTCTATCACGCGCTTGCCAGCTGTGTTGTCAAACGCCCCGAAGACAGGCAGCTGTTTGACCAGGCTTTTCACAGCTTCTGGCGCAATCCCGATTTTAGCGAAAAGATGCGTGATATGATTACCCCGACAATCGGCACAGACGCCGCGCCGCCACCCGTTGAAGACCCGCTGTTGCGGCGTGTCGATGACGCCATGCAGCCGGATCGCGACGATATGCCGACACCGGAGCCCGAAGAGGAACGTATCGAGATTGACGCAGCGCTCGCCTGGTCATCTGACGAAAAGCTGCAGGAGATGGATTTTCAGATGATGTCGGCTGATGAAATCCGCGAGGCAGAGCAGGCGATCGACAGGCTCGTATTGCCGGTTCCGCAGCGTCCGTCGCGGAGAAGCTTGCCGGCAAATGGCAAGGGTCAGCTGTCGATGAAACGCACGCTGCGGCGTATGGCGAGTCGGGCCGGACTGGCGCTCCCCATCCTTGAACGCCCGCAGACGAAACCGCGTCCGGTGGTAGTGATCTGCGATATCTCGGGGTCAATGGAACGCTATTCACGGATGTTGTTGCGTTTTACCCACGCTCTGACACAGCGCCGCGGGCGGGTTCACAGCTTTCTGTTTGGTACGCGGCTGACCCATATCTCGCACGAAATGCGCGACCGTGATCCAGATGCGGCGATGCGCGCCATTTCGGGCTATGTCCATGACTGGTCGGGCGGGACGCGCATCACAAGTACGATTGGCGAATTCAATATGGACTGGTCGCGCCGCGTGCTTGGCCAGGGTGCGGTGGTGCTGCTGATTACCGACGGTCTGGACCGTGATCCGAATGGCGCGCTGGAACATGAAATGGAGCGGCTTCACAAATCCTGTCACCGGCTGATCTGGCTTAACCCGCTATTGCGTTTTGACGGCTTTGAGCCGCGCAGCCATGGCATCCAGAGCATCCTGCCCCACGTGGATTCGTTTGTTCCGGTCCATTCGCTTGCCTCGATCGGGCAGCTTGCGCGCGTGCTCAGCGCCGACATGGGTCCGGGCTGGCATGACAAATCTCTGGCGGGCTGGATGTCGCGACTGCATGATATCCAGAATGAAGCGGAACAGCCCGAGGGGGTGTTCATATGAACCAGAGCATCACGACAGGCCAGTTGTCGACAGCGCAGGTAACGAATGCCGCGCTGATTGGCCGGGCAGCGGAATGGCATGCTGCTGGTCATCGTCTTGCGCTTGCTTTTGTCATGCAGAGCTGGGGGTCATCGCCGCGTCCTGCTGGCAGTGTGATGCTCGTGCGCGAGGATATGGCGGTCGAGGGATCAGTCTCAGGCGGTTGTGTCGAGGGTGCTGTGATCGAGGCCGCAATGACGGCACTGCAGGATGGCACCGGGCAGCGACTGGATTTCGGTGTTGCTGATGAAACTGCCTGGGAGGTCGGCCTGTCCTGTGGGGGGAAAATCGCCGTGCTGGTGACGCCTGTTGCAGATCAGGGATTGCCGGCAGCCCTGTTGCGCGACATGGCGGCCGATATTGCGGCACGCAGGCAGGTATATGTGCGTTTTGATGCCGGTACGGGCGCTATCGCCACCGATCCTGCCACACCGTCGGTGACAGCCAGATCAGGCCTTGATGACACGGGCAGCTTTTTTGATTTTGTTGAAACCCCGCCGCGCCGGGTCATGATTGTCGGCGGGGTACACATCACGCAATTTCTTGCGCCGATGGCACAGGCAGCCGGCTATGACGTGCTTGTCATCGACCCGCGCGCTGTGTTTGCGACGGCTGACCGGTTCCCGGGAATCACCTGTGTGACGGGCTGGCCAGATGAGGTCATGGTGGATGTTGTCCCAGACAGCCAGACAGCGATCGTGACGCTTACCCATGATCCGAAGATTGATGATCCGGGTCTTGTGGCCGCCCTGCGCAGCCCGGCCTATTATGTGGGGTGTCTCGGATCGCGGCGCACGCATGCGGCGCGCTGCGACAGATTGCGGGACAGCGGGTTTGATGATGATGATCTGGGCCGCCTTCACGGGCCGGCCGGTCTTGATATCAGGGCAAAGACACCAGCTGAAATCGCCGTGTCGATCCTCGCCCAGATGATCGCCGTTGAACGGGCGCAGCAAAGTAACCTGTCATGAAGTTTGGTGCACATCCTGTTGGTTCCTGCGTCGGGGCGGTGCTGGTGCATGCCGTCTATCTCGAGACCGGTCGTATTCGCAAGGGCACGCGACTCACAGAGGCCGATATAGACCGGTTGCGTGACGCCGGCATTGAATCTGTCATTGTCGCGCGGCTGGAAGCCGGAGATGTGGATGAGGACAGCGCCGCCGACCAGCTGGCAGCATGCCTTTTGCCATCCTCGGTGCGGCTGTCTGTGGCCTCTACGGGGCGGGTCAATATCTATGCCACCACACGCGGCATCGTCCGTTTTGACCGTGACCGGCTGAAAGCCATCAATATGATTGATGAAGGCATCACGCTTGCCTGTGTCCAGCACAACCAGCTGGTCGAGGATGGCGACATGATTGCCACGCTGAAAATCATTCCCTACAGCGTCACGGGGGATGCCATCGCAGCGGTGCAGGCAGCGGCAGGTGATGATGCTGTTGTTGAATTCCATCCCTTGACCGCACGCCCTTTCGCCCTGATACAGACGCGCGTTGACGGGATGAATCCCGCCATTCTGGCCAATACGGAAAAGGTGACCAAACAGCGGCTAAACCGGCTGGATTGTGCGCTTGTTGACAGCCGTATTGTTGCGCATGACAGCGCTGTGGTGACGGCAGCCATACAGCAAGCGCAGGATAATGGCGCCGAGGCCATTCTTGTCTGTGGTGCGTCGGCCATCAGCGACCGGCGTGATGTCGTGCCTGCAGCCGTGGAGCGCGCGGGCGGCACGGTTGACAGGATCGGTTTGCCGGCAGACCCGGGCAACCTGCTTATGGCGGCGCGTATCGGCGATGTGCCGCTGATCGGCATGCCTGGATGCGCCCGCTCGCTGCGGCTGAACGGGTTTGACTGGGTGCTGCATCTTGTGTTGGCGGGCATTCCGCTTGGCGATGATGAAATTGCCGATATGGCCATTGGCGGGTTGCTGATGGAAATTGCTTCGCGGCCACTGCCGCGCAAGATGGTCGAACGACGCCAGCCTGACGGCGTGGACATTGCGGGTGTGCTGCTTGCTGCCGGCATGTCCAGCCGTATGGGCGACAGCAACAAGCTGCTTGTCGAGATTGACGGCATGCCCATGGTCCGTCATGCCGCGCAGGCGATGCTGGCCGGCGGGATTGAGGATCTGGTTGTCGTCACCGGGCATCAGGCGCCTGCAATTGAGGCGGCATTGTCCGGTCTCAACCTGCGATTTGCCCATAATCCTGATTTTGCTGACGGGCAGTCATGTTCGGTTGCTGCCGGCATTGCCGCCATGCCGGCCAGCGCCTCCGGGGCGCTGATCGCCCTTGGCGATATGCCTTATCTGTCTGCTGATCTGGTTGCCGAAATGGTGCAGGATCACGCCCGTCTTGGCGATCACAACACACGCATTTCCTTTCCGGTATATGATGGCAGGCGGGGGAATCCGGTATTGTGGGGCAGCGGATTTTTCAAGGCCTTGCAGGATCTGACAGGTGACATTGGCGGTCGTGAGATTTTGGCGGCGCACCCGGCAGCGGTCAACAGCATCACCTGGCGGGATGACAGCATACATCGTGATATCGACAATCCGGACGATATGCCGGCCAGCGGGTCCGGACTGTAACCGGCAAGGATATGCTTCCTTGCGTCACCGCCCGGTTGGATATGATCGGATCAGGGGTTGAACCGATTCGCGGATGGGGCTATATCCACCGACATCAAGGACATCCCACAGTGCCTGCATGACACCGTTGACCCAGTATTATTCAACGGGTCCGCACAGCACCACCTACACGAATCCTACTTTCAGAATCTTATGTTCACAGGAGCACCCAGATGAAGCTTTCGAATCTTTCAGGCAAAACAGTCGCACTCATGGTGGCCAGCGGGTTTGACGAAGACCTGTTTATCGCCATTCAGCGCGCTATGATGTCGGTCAACGCCAAGCTGCGGATCGTATCGCGCGAGGCCGGCCTGACCAATGCCTGGAACGGAAGCAGCTGGGGCATGTCCTATCCCGCTGATGCCACACTCTCGACCACCCTTGCGGTGGATTATGACGCGCTGATCATCCCGGCCGGTGCCAAGCATGTGACCACGCTGTCTGGCGAGGCGCATGCCAAGCGGATCATCGGCGCCTTTGCACGCGAGAATATGCCCATTCTGATGATTGGCGACGGCGCAGATATGTTGGCGCTTGTGGACATCACTCCCCCCAAAATTGATGATGCGACAGGGGTCGGCGTCGACGGCCCGCTGGCGGTCGCAACAATTGAAGCTGCCGAGGCTGGACTGGAAGCCTTAAACCAGGCAATGGTTGCCGATGGCGAGAGTGTCGCTGCCTGACGCCGGCGCTATAAAAAAGGACAGACGGGTGCCATCTGATCATTCCCAACCGGCCCTGCCATCACCATGCGTTTCGGTCTGTCAGATTGATCCGGTGAGCGGCAATTGTCTTGGCTGTCATCGCACCCGTGCTGAAATTGCAGCCTGGCGGGATATGACAGCGGATGAACAGCGCGATTTGCTTGAACAGCTTCGCCAGCGCCGACAGGACGCCACCGGTGTACGCCGCCGTCCGACAAGGCGGCGCGCATAAGGCATCATGCAAGCCAGAACCGACCCAGCCTGCTTCGATAGCGACCCACCCCGGAAAACAACAAGCCGCAGATGACACATCACCGCATACAGCAGATTTTCGACGAAACAGGATGGGTGTTGGCAGATGGTGCTACCGGCACAAATCTGTTTCGTGCCGGGCTGGAAACCGGGTATCCGCCGGAGCTGTGGAATGTCGAGCGACCCGAAGATGTCGCCGCGTTGCATAATAGCTTCATTGATGCTGGCGCACAGCTGATCCTGACCAATTCATTTGGGGGCACAGCCCACCGTCTGCGCCTGCACGGGGCCGAGGCACGCGTAGCTGAATTGAATGAGGCTGCTGCCCGGATTGCGCGTAAGGCGGGTGACATCGGGCGTGACAGGCACGGACATGACATTGTTGTGGCCGGGTCAATTGGCCCGACAGGTGAATTGTTCGCCCCGATGGGTGCGCTGGATCACGGCGAGGCACTGGCCGCCTTTACGGCACAGGCTGAAGCGCTTGCTGCTGGCGGGGCTGACCTGCTCTGGATTGAAACCATGTCCTCGCTTGAAGAAATCAAGGCGGCAATCGAGGCGGCAGCCGCGGTCGGGCTGCCGGCTGCCACCTGTATGACATTCGACACGGCAGCGCGGTCCATGATGGGGATTACGCCTGCTGACTTCGCCAGCCAGTCGACGGCATTCGGCGCGGCCTATATTGGTGCCAATTGCGGCATTGGGCCTGCCGAGTTGCTGCATTCTGTGTCCAAAATCCTTGTCGATGCCAAGGTGCCGGTCATCGCCAAGGGCAATTGCGGCATTCCCGCCTATGTCGATGGTGCCATCCATTATCACGGCACACCTGAATTGATGGCTGCCTATGCCTGTCTTGCCCGTGATGCCGGTGTCACAATCATTGGTGGTTGCTGCGGCACCACCGAGGTCCATGTCAGGGCGATGCGGACAGCGCTGGAGTCAGTGCCCCGCCGTCCGTTTGATCAGGAAGCCGCTGATGCCGCACTGGGTGTTGCCTGGAAGGACGTGCCGACACCTGACAATGCGGGCGACACCAAACAGTCGACTGGACGTCGTCGCGGCCGTCGCCGTGATCGCGGCTGAGGGTGGCTGACAAGCCGGTTGCGGAAGCCGGGCAATATTTGCATACTGCGCGCGATTCGCGCCGGGTAGCCGGCGCCTGTTTCCTGTCCAAGCTGGAGTTTTCATGATGCACGCCTTTCGCTCACACACATGCGGCGAGTTGAACGAAGCACATGTCGGCCAGACCGTGCGTCTATCCGGCTGGATCAATCGCAAGCGCGATCATGGCCAGCTTGTATTTGTCGATCTGCGTGATCATTACGGGCTGACCCAATGTGTGGTTGATTCATCAGACGACACATTCGCTGCTGTCGAAGCGACGCGGCTGGAATCTGTCGTGACTGTAACCGGCACGGTGCTGAAGCGCAGTGACGAAACCATCAACGACACCCTTCCAACGGGCCATGTCGAGGTGCGCATCGAATCCTTCGACGTGCAGTCCGCCGCAGACACGCTGCCGCTGCAAGTGAATTCGGATGCCGACTCCGGTGAGGAAACCCGCCTTCGGTACCGTTATCTTGANCTTCGGCGGACGCGTCCGCATGACAACATCATGCTGCGCGCCAAGATCATCCAGTCGATCCGTGCACGCATGGTGGCGCAGAATTTCACCGAATTCCAGACACCGATCCTNACCGCGTCATCGCCAGAGGGCGCACGCGATTTTCTGGTGCCGGCGCGCCTGCATCCTGGNAAGTTCTACGCGCTTCCGCAGGCCCCGCAGCAATTCAAACAGNTGGTGATGGTGTCCGGNTTTGACCGCTATTTCCAGATTGCNCCCTGTTTTCGTGATGAGGACAGCCGCGCCGATCGCAGTCCGGGCGAATTTTACCAGCTTGACCTCGAGATGAGCTTTGTTGAGCAGCAGGATGTGTTTGATGCGGTGGAACCCGTGATCAGGGGCGTCTTTGAAGAGTTTTCCGACAAGGCGGTCGATCAGGANTTCATCCATATCCCGTTTGCGGAATCGATGTTGAAATATGGCAATGACAAACCCGATCTGCGCATACCGATCGAAATTTGCGATGTGACTGACATCTTCCGCGGGTCGGGCTTTTCGATTTTTGCCAAGGCCGTTGATAACGGGTCTGTGGTGCGCGCTGTTCCCGGACCAAAATGCGGCTCTCGCGCCATTGCCGACAGGATGAACAGCTGGGCGCAGTCTGAAGGTGCGCCGGGCATGGGCTATATCATCTATGGCGATGGCGAGGCACGGGGGCCGGTTGCCAAGGCGCTGGGCCCTGAAAAGGCCGAGGAAATCAGGCTGGCAACAGGCGTTGAGGATGGCGATGCCGTATTTTTCGCCTGTGCTGCTGAAGCTGACGCGGCTGCGTTGGCCGGCCGGGCGCGGGTGCGCATCGGCGAAGAGCAGGGCCTGATTGACCCGAATGTGTTCCGTTTTGCCTGGATTGTCGATTTCCCGATGTTCGAGCGTGACGAGACAACCGGCAAGATTGACTTCTCGCATAACCCGTTCTCGATGCCGCAGGGCGGCCTGCAGGCGCTTGAGGAACAGGACCCGCTGACCATCAAGGCCTGGCAGTATGATCTGGTCTGCAACGGGGTAGAGCTGTCGTCAGGGGCAATCCGGAATCATCTTCCCGACGTGATGTATAAGGCGTTTGAAATTGCCGGGTATGATGCCAGCGTCGTGGACGAGAAGTTTCCGGCGATGATCAACGCGTTCCGTTTTGGTGCGCCGCCACATGGCGGCATCGCGCCCGGCATTGATCGGATGGTGATGCTGATCGCCGACGAGCCGAATATCCGCGAAATTATCCTCTTCCCGATGAATGGCAAGGCCGAGGATCTGATGATGGCCGCGCCGTCAGAGGTGGATGATGCTGCACTTGTTGAGTTGCATATCCGCCGCGCGCCAGTGCCAAAGAAAAGCTGAAGGTCAACTCATCACACCGAGCAGGATCAGCGTGGCAGACGGTGTGTTGTCCAGATCGTCAGGCCCAACAGGATAACTGCGCCTGCCTGATGCAAGCCGCCAAGTGATACCGGCACGCCCTGTAACAGGACGGTGATGCCAAGGGCAAACTGTACAAGCACCATTGCCATCGCCAGCATGCCGGCACGCCGGCTGGCCGTAAATTTCATCGCCCGAATGCCCAGCGTGATCACCGCTGCCACCGCCAGCACCGCGACCCAGCGATGATGGAATTGTGCGGATGCCGGGTTTTCAAATGCATCCATCGCCCCTTCGTCACCATATTCCACCGGCACCAGCCCCGATCCCATCAGCGGNTATTCATTATAGAGCAGGCCGGCATCCATGCCGGCNACAAGCGCNCCNGCCAGAATGGTCACAGCAACAAGCCCCAGCGTGCCCAGCGCATGTCCGCGCGGCATGCCGGCGCGTCCATGACGAATGTCCAGCGCGGTCCATAGCAACAGGGCAAAGATCACCAGCGCCATGCCAAGATGCGTGGCAAGTCTGTATTGTGATACAGCGGCATCTTCNGACAGGCCTGATTTGACCATCCACCAGCCAATCACGCCCTGTGACCCGCCAAGCACCAGCAACAGGAACAGGCGTCCGCCAAATCCTGCNGGGATGCGCTTGGTCAGCAGCAGANCGGCCAAGGGCAGGACAAATGCAACACCCAGCAGCCGCCCCCAGAGACGGTGAAAATATTCCCAGAAAAAGATCTTCTTGAAGCCGTCCATATCCATGCCGAAATTGATCGACTGATATTCAGGAGAGGCTACATAGAGAGCGTAAACACGGTCCCATTCCGCCGCGGTCATTGGTGGCAATGTGCCCATCAGTGGCCGCCATTCCACCATCGAAAGGCCGCTGCCAGTCAGGCGCGTGATCCCGCCAATCACAACCATGATGGCAACAAGGGCCGCCATCACAAGCAGCCAGAGGACCACCAACCGGTTGGCATCCTGTCCGAGAAGAGGTGCGCGGTTCGCGACCTCACNAGCTGTCATGCGCCATGACATCATGATGCGGCTCCNAGAAAGACAAACTATCGGCAGCACGCTGCCTTGTAACGGTTTTTGGCACAGCGCGGTCGTTATAAAATTGGTCAAAAAGGCACCCGACCACCTGCGNATTTGGATATAGCAATTGCTGCGACGNCTTGCAAACCGGCTCATTGCCGCATCCCGCATCCCGCAGCAGGGGCCTGATCACAAGGTGATATGGGGTGATGTCAGGCTGTCACGCACCTTNCCGAGACAAGTTCAGGCTTTTCCAGAAAACACCAGTATTGAAATAAATTGGCTGACTAATGTCTATTNTGTAAATNATTTTGCTCAATTNCTGATTATAGATTGAGTCATGACAAATAATTTCTAATCTCCACTAAACGCCCAGCCTGCAATTGCCGTCCAGCTGTTTGTTCTTCCGCGGTGGGGTGCCATAGAAACAGACAAGAAAAGCCGCTGCTGTGAACCGCCACTTCCCCATCTTTGTCGACATGCACCAGGTGCCCCCGTTGATTGTCGGTACCGCGCCAATCCTTGAGGCCAAGATCCGGCTGCTTGGCAAAAGCGCCTCATGCATTGATGTTATAACCGGCGACATAACTATTGGACGACGTAATCACCCGCTGCGCCGATTACGTCACCTGTCTGGCAGAGGATGATGCGGTTTTTTGCCTGCGCCGGCCTGTCGCAGCGCCCATTCGCCAGCGGCCTGAAGGTCCAGACCAAAAAAAGGCATCTTTTTTGGCAAGATTGCTTGACAATCCGGCGTCTTCGGCCCAATTACCCTTCGTGTAGTTTGGCACTCGCTTTCATTGAGTGCCAGCACGTCAAATTGAAATCCAACTGGAGGAGAAAGAGGCATGAAGTTCAGGCCCCTTCACGACCGTGTGCTGGTTCAGCGTTTGGAATCCGAAGAAAAGACAGCTGGCGGCATTATCATCCCGGATACCGCCAAGGAAAAGCCGATGGAAGGCAAGGTCATTGCCGTTGGTGCCGGTGCGCGTGACGAACAGGGCAAGGTTCAGCCGCTCGACGTCAAGGCGGGTGACGCCATTCTGTTCGGCAAATGGTCAGGTACCGAAGTCAAGATCGACGGCCAGGATTATCTGATCATGAAAGAATCCGACATCATGGGAATCATCGACTGATTTCCG
>NYYG01000057.1 GCA_002686685.1 SAR116 cluster bacterium
CCGATGCCGACGGCACGCCGCTTCTTCATGATTTTCTCTCTGTCACAGCCGATCACAGCCTGTCCACCACCGCCGCTCCGACCTCATGGGAAGGCGACCGCATCCGCGTGACCGGCAGCGGTGCCGGCGAGGGCAGCCTCTATCTTGTCGAGGCCGGCGGCACGCTTATTGTGGTCTGAGGACGGGCGCCGGCCGGCACTTCGGTGCCCGCCGTAGCGCTGGCCCGCTATGGCAGGCCGGACGTCATGGTGCTGCCCGCCGACATGATGGACGAGGTGTCGGCACGGCTGCGTCCGGCGATTGTGGTGCCGGTGCGCTATCGCATCGACGGGCTGACCGGCGCGGCAGCGCAACTGCCACAGGCCGAGGCGGTGTTTGCCGGCAGGCCCTACCGCACAAGGCTGGTGAAGCCGCGGCTCACCCTCACGCCGGAATGGATGGACGGCTTCGAGCGCCACATCCAGTTCTTCGACAGCCATTATGTGAAATAGCAGGATGTGAAACAGCCCTGTCGGGCAGGGCGGTCCCGCGTTCGGGGATTGGCTGTCAGATGGCCTGTAAGCCGGGTTCTGTCCCGGTTTCCCGGTGACGGCTATTCATCTAGCGCGGCCGTTGCCGGCAACGTCGAGCAACCTACCCGGACATCGGTGCAGGATCGCACCTGTCGCGCGAGGCGACGCGTGTCCCTACATGGTCTTGCTCCGGATGGGGTTTACCATGCCCGTCCCGTTGCCGGTCCGGCGGTGCGCTCTTACCGCACCTTTTCACCCTTGCCGGCGGTCCGTTGCCGGGGCCGGCGGTCTGTTTTCTGTGGCACTTTCCCTGGGGTCGCCCCCGCCGGGCGTTACCCGGCATCCTGATCCTGTGGAGCCCGGACTTTCCTCTCCCCGCACCGCAAGGGTGCAGGCAGCAGCCATCCGGCCATCTGACAGCGGCCGGATCATAGGCGCGGCGGCATCAGGGGGTCAAGGCGGGGGTGTTCACGGCAACGTGATTATACAATTCGAATAGAATTTCTATGATTTTCTATGGAGATAATGACTGAAAGAGAAAGAAAGATGACGAAGCCAGATAGTAAGGAAGTACTCTGCGTCTATACGNCTCACGGGCTTGAGGATTTTGAGATTTTTGGTGGAACTGCCAAGTGGAAGATCAACCTTGAGAGGGCAGGCCGTTGTCGATTTGTGGTGTGCGCCGTGCGGGCTGGCAGCATGCCGCACGCTGTTGGCAATCCCGGGGCGAAACCGCGAACCGCATTTCTGATTGGAAAAATTTCGAAAATCACGCCAGTAAAGGTTGGCAATCCGATTTGCTTTATGGGCAGCAAGTCCGAGACGGAAGGCCGGTCCCTTGTCGAGATGTCTGAATATGCCAGCATCACCCTTCCGGATTTTTGGCAAAAGGGCTGGATGACGCCAACCATTTACAAGCCTGAAGAAGAAATCTGCGACTTGTTAAACATGTCCGATCTTTCCCGATTGCCATTCAGGCCGCTGCGCAAAGCGTCGCCTGACAAAATCAGTATGCGGACCGAAACATTGGCAAAATACATGGCTGAGCCGCACCCTGAAAGGCATGCCAAACGGGTGGAAGGGTTGACGATTGTCAACGCCAAAGCCGGACTTTCAACCCATTTCGGCGTCCCAATCGAAGATATCGACATCACCATCAGGGGCTAGACGATCAGCCTTTTTCCGCTGCCAGCGCCTCGGCTTTTTCGGCGGCTTCCAGCCATCGCAGTTCGCGGTCATCCTTGTCGCTGCGGGCGGTGGCCAGCCGGTCGGCAGCATCATTGAATGCCTGCGGGTCCTGTGCAAACAGCGCGGGGTCGGCCAGCCGCGCTTCCAGCGTGGCGATTTCCGCCTCCAGCGCCTCGATCTCGCCCGGCAGGGTGTCGAGTGCGTGCTGGTCCTTGAAGCTCAGCTTTGCCGTGCGGTTGCCGGTCGGTTTTGCACCGGATTTTGAGGCGGCCCCACCAGCATTCTTACCGCCAGTCTTGCCGCCGTTTTTTTGCGACTCCGCGCGGGCGGCGCGGCGCGTGGCGGCTTTCATGCGCCGGTCCAGATAATCGGAAAAGCCGCCGGCATGGGCGCTGACCTTGCCATCCCCTTCAAAGGCAAGGATGGCGGTTACCGTGCGGTCGAGGAAATCGCGGTCATGGCTGACAATCAGGATGGTGCCGTCATAATCGGCAATCACCTCCTGCAGCAGATCCAGCGTTTCCATATCCAGATCATTGGTCGGCTCGTCCAGCACCAGGAAATTATGCGTCTCGGCAAACAGTTTCGCCAGCAGCAGGCGGTTCTGTTCGCCGCCCGACAGGGTGGCCACCTTTTGTGTCATCTTGTGATCGTCAAACAGAAAGTCGCGCAGATAGGCGGTCACATGTTTGGTGACGCCGGCCACCTCGATCATGTCGGCGCCGCCATCTGTCAGGATTGTCCATGGGGATGACTGGCGGTCAAGGGCGCTGCGCTGCTGGTCGAAATAGGCAGGGTTCAGCCCGAATCCCTGACGCACCCGCCCGCCATCCGGCGCCGCCAGCCCCAGCAGCACGCGGACAAGGGTGGATTTGCCGATTCCGTTTGGCCCGACAATGCCGATCCGGTCGGTGCGCCGGACCAGCAGGTTGAAATGGTTCAGCAGCTGGCGACGGGCCGCGGCGTCGCTGTCAGCCCTATCGCTTTCTGCAGTGTTGCTGCCCGTATTGTCGGGAAGTGGCACCGACACGGACAGGTCGATGGCTTCCAGGACCAGCTGGCCGCCACCCTCGGCAGGGCCTGTTTCCATTTTCATCGTCCGCTGGGTGATCCCGCCAGCCTGGGCGCGGTCAAGGCGCAGCGCCTGCAATTCGCGCAGCCGTCCCTGGTTGCGTTTGCGCCGCGCGGAAATGCCCTCGCGCGACCATTTGGTCTCGGCCGCGATTTTCCGGTCCATCTTGTGCAGCACCACAGCCTCATCCGCCATGATGCCTTCCGACCAGTCATCAAACTGCCCGAAATCCCCGTCGCGGCGGCGCAGCTTGCCCTGATGCAGCCAGACAATGCCGGTGCCAAGGTTGCGCAGAAAGGCGCGGTCATGGCTGACCACCAGCAGGGCACCGCGATGCTGGCCAAGCATCTCTTCCATCCATTCAATGGTCGGCATGTCCATATGGTTGGTCGGCTCGTCCAGCAGCAGAATGTCGGGTTCCGTGTAGAGCGCGCGGGCCAGCGTTACCCGGCGCGACTCGCCGCCGGACAGCCCGTCACTCATCCGGTCAGGATCAAGACCAAGCCGTTGCAGGAATTCCTCGGCCTTGTGGACAGGGACCGGGCGGCCAAGGCTGTCGGCATCATGGCCCATGGTGACAAGGCTGCGCAGCGTCATCCCGCCCGGCAAATCGGGGGCCTGCGGCAGATAGGCGACACTGGTGCCCGGCGCAATCCACAGGCTGCCCTCATCCATATCGGTGCGGCCGGCCATCAGCTTCATCAGGCTGGATTTGCCGGCACCATTGCGCCCGACAAGCGCCAGCCTGTCCCCGGCATGCAGCGTCAGGTCGGCATGGCGCAGCAGCCAGCGGTCACCCAGATTGACGCCGCAATCGGCAATGGTCAGAAGCGGGGTCGGCATGTCAGGCCGCCTGCGCGGCGATTGCAGGCGCCGGTTTCACAAAAGGAAGGGTCATATCGCGCCGCCCGTCACAATCAGCTGCCGGCAAGCCCGCGCGCCCGCGCCATGACATCATAGGCCGCATTGATGCGGGCCAGCCTGTCGGTGGCAGCGGCAACGAATTCCTCGGGCAGCCCTTCGGCAATCAGCTTGTCAGGGTGGTTTTCGCGCACAAGCGCTTTCCAGTGGCGGCGCAGATCATCATCGCCGATATCGGCGGCCACGCCCAGCACCTCATGCGGGGGCGGGCCGTCACTGCCATGAAAGGCGATCATCCGCTGGAATTCAGCTTCCGAAAAGCCAAAGATACGCGCAACGCTGGCCAGATAATCGGTTTCGGGGGCATTGATCTGGCCATCTGACCCGGCAATGTGGAACAGCAGGTCAAGCAACTGTTCCAGCACCGCGGCGCGCGGCGGGAACATCCGCGCCACCTGGCTGGCATAATCCTCAAACCCTTCGGGTGTGGTGCGCGCCAGATCCCAGAACCGGCCGACCTGAGCGACCTCGGCGGCCGGGATATCCACCCGTTCGCGAAAGGCGGCAATCTCATCACGTGTCACCTTGCCATCGGCCTTTGCCATCTTGGCTGACAGGGCAATCACCGCCACCGTAAAGGCAACGCGTTTTGTGGCATCATCTCCAGGCCGCGACGGGGCAACAAAGCCGCGATGGACAGCAATGCCGGCAGCCGCGCCCAGCAACCCGCCAATCGGGCCGCCGATCGCCGCGCCAGCGGCCCCACCGATGATCATGCTCCATATGCTCATGCGCCCTATCTAGCGGGCGACAAGGGATGATGGCAAGCCGCAAAGCAATGGCCGGGCGCTATCAATCGCCGGTATGGCCAGCGCATTATTTGTCCTGCGGTGGCCATTTGTCACTGGCATGCCGGTGCAAGCCGGTTTAGGGTCCCGTGCCATGCAGGACAGCCACGACATTGTGACGACACTCGACCTGACCGGACTGAAATGTCCGCTGCCGGTGCTGAAAGCGCGGCGCGCGGTCAAGGCGATGGCCGACCAGGGCGAGACGGGCGTCATTGCCGTGCTGGCAGATGATCCGGCTGCCCCCCTCGATTTTCAGCATTTTTGCGATACAAGCGGGCTGGCCCTGCTGCGCAATGATGCCGAGGGCGGCGTTTTCACTCTGCATATCGAAGTGCGCGCCGACAGCCTGCAGGGCAACTGACGGTCTTACCGCAGACAATTCAGATGAAACGCATAGGCCTGCGGCCCGTCTGCCGGCCCGTCATAAAGGCCCAGCGTGCTGCATTTCATGAAAAAGCCGGGGGCCGGCAGCCCGCCGCGTGCGCGCGAAATCACGCGGGCTGCGCGCAGCGTCGTGCCCGCGGCGGCATCTGTCTCGATGGTGGATTCCAGCCACAGGGTCAGACGGTTGATCCGGTGTTTTCCTTGCAGCCCGGCAGTGTCAGCCAGCTCGGCATAGGTGATCAGCCGGTCGCCGGCAGCAATGCTGGCAAGTGCCATGTCTGCACGAATCTGCCAGCCGGCATCATCAGCCAGGCTGTCGGGGCTATCTGTCGGGTCGATGGGTGGTTGTGCAGTCACGCGGGAATCCTGTCATCTGCCGGCGGTCTGTTTCGGGGAATTGCGGGGCCGGTGAAATCCGCCTATGGTCGCCCTTATGCTGTATCTGCGTTCCCTGCTTTTCAACATTTTGTTTTATGGCCTGACAGCGATACTGGCGGTGTTGCTGCTGCCGGCGTTGCTGCTGCCTGCCGGTGTCACCCGCCTGATGGCACGGCTGTGGGGCTGGATCACCGTTGTTACGTTGCGCGTGGCGGGCGGCCACCACCGGATTGGCGGCGATATCGCGCTGGACCGGCAGGTGATCTATGCCGCAAAGCACCAGTCGGCCTGGGAAACCACCGTATTGGCCTATCTGCTTTATTGCCCGGTGATTGTATTGAAACAGGAATTGCTGCGCCTGCCGCTGCTGGGATTCTATTTTCGCAAGGCGGGCTGTATCGCCGTTGACCGGTCGGCCGGCATGAAGGCGTTGCGCCAGCTGCGCGCCGATGCGGCCACCGCCGCGGCAAGCGGGCGTTCGGTGCTGATTTTTCCGCAGGGGACACGCGTTGCCCCCGGCGCCGAACATAAATACGAGATTGGCATTTTCGCGGTCTATGAGGCCACCGGGCTGCCGGTCGTGCCGGTGGCGTTGAATTCGGGGCATGTCTGGGGCCGCAACAGCTGGCGCAAATATCCGGGCGTGATTGATGTCGATTTCCTGCCGGCGATCCCCCCCGGACTGGACCGCAAAAGCTTTATGGCCGCGCTTGAATCCGCCATAGAGACTAGAATGGCCGTGCTTGACGCCCCATATCTGAAGGCACAATCACACGGCGGCTGAGGAACACGGCATGGACGGATCACAGGGGCGCCCCGACGGGCAGAAAAATGTGCTTGGTGGCAGGCTGGACCCCTGTTCGCATGACCCGGTAACCGGGTTTTTCCGCGATGGCTGCTGCCATACCGGCCCGCAGGATCGCGGGTTGCATACTGTCTGTGCCGTGATGACCGATGATTTCCTTGCCTACAGCAAATCGGTGGGCAATGACCTGTCGACACCGATGCCCGATTTCGGGTTTCCCGGGTTAAAGGCCGGCGACCAGTGGTGCCTGTGCGCCGGGCGCTGGGAACAGGCGCGCCAGGCAGGTCATGCGCCAAAGGTGCGGCTGCAGGCAACCAACATGGTGACGCTGGCAGTTTGCGGCCTTGATGAGCTGAAGGCACATGCTATCGACCTGATGTAGCTGTTGATGCTAGGGTCTGTGGCAACGAAACCCCGCCACCGTGCGCACAGGACAGGCTTTTCATGCTGACACTCGACAAGAAGGTAACATTGCATTGTACCGATACCGGCAAGGATGCGACCGGCACCATTGTCCGGATCAATGGCAACCGTGTTGATGTGATGCTGGATGGCGGTGGCAACCTGCTTGTCTCGTTGTCCATGCAAAAGGCGGGACTGTATGTCGGATCACAATCCGGCCTTGAATTCGTCATGCGGACCGGATAGCGGATGACCACCCCGCCACAGGATGACCGTCGCGACTCAGATGCGCAGGCAGACGCGCAGGCAGATCCGCAGGCCGACGCACCGCCAGGTGTGTCAATGGACCGGTCGGTCTGGCTGATCTGGGGNGGAATCATGCTGGTTGCCTGTGCCGCGCTGCCCTTTGTGGCCCGCGGACAGGATCTTTTCAGGTCTGTTGCGGCCCTATGCGGTTTTGATGTGGGCGGCCTTTCCTCTTAGGGTGGCCTTTCCTCTTAGGACGGGTGCGCTGCACCGCGGCCGGCGCGCCCTTGGCGATGTCCGCGGCTTGTGCGGCAGGCAGGTCCAGAAGACAGCGCCATTGCAACATGGCGTTTCAGCGTTTCATCCACGGTGATGACGATAGGGATGACCAGATGCATTCCCTGTCCTGATACATATATGGCCGTACTCCCCAATGCGGCATTACGTGGTGACTGCTTGCCAATCTCTTGATGCGCGTTCTACGATGGGGATGTGATGAGAGGGTGATGATGTGATTATTCTGGATGGCGGAATCGGGCGGCAACTTCAGGCGATTGGCGCGCCTTTCAGACAGCCGGAATGGTCGGCGCTGTCATTGATGGAAGCACCACAATTCGTGCGTGATGTGCATGACCAGTTCATCGCTGCCGGTGTCGATGTCATCACAACAAATTCCTATGCGATCGTCCCGTTCCATATTGGCGAGGACAGGTTTGAAGCAGATGCCGGCGACCTGCTGGCCCTGTCGGCAAAGCTGGCGCGCGATGCAGCGGATGCGGTAACGCACAAGGTCTATGTTGCGGCTTCAGTCCCGCCGATGTTCGGCAGTTACAAGCCGGATGCCTTCGAGGTGCAGGGTGCGCGCCGGATGATGCAGCAATTTCGCCGGCATCTTGCACCGGTGGCCGATATCTTCATTGGTGAAACGCTGGGCTCTGTCGAAGAAGCCACAACCTTTCTCGATATCTTCACGGACTGCGCTGCCGATCTGTGGCTGTCAGTGACGCTGGCGGACGAGAATTACACCAAGGGCGCGCCAAAATTGCGGTCTGGCGAGCCGCTGTCCGAACTTCTGCTGTCGATAGAGGGCATGCGCTTTGACGCGCTGCTGTTCAATTGCAGCCAGCCGGAAGTGATGGCTGATGCGATCAAGGCCGGTCGTGCCGAACTCGATGCCTTTACCCGCCAGCATGGTGCCGCACCGCCGATGATCGGCGTCTATGCCAACGCCTTTCCACTGATGGATGACGAATATGCCGGTGCAAACGCAAACATCCATCAGCTGCGCGCCGATATCACGCCTGAAAGCTATCTGCATTTTGCCCGCCACTGGGCGGAAATCGGCGCCGATATCATTGGTGGCTGTTGCGGTATCTCGCCTGACCATATCAGCCTGCTGGCGAAAGAGCTGAAAGACCCGCCGCCGATCAACACACCGGAATTTGGCTGAAGCGGAGCCAAAACATCGCACATGTCTTGAACCGCCTCGCCGCCGCCCCATTTCCTGTGGGCGGGGACAGTTGGCGTATTGGCGAAAGGCACCGAAATCATGAACAGGCAGATGACAGGACGGTCGGATTCAATCAACCACGGAATAAGGGCTGCAGGATCGCAGGCCACAAGCGCGATGCGCGAGGCGGACGCCATTCAGGCCCGCATGCAGCGGCTTATGTTTGGTGCGCTTGCCGTGCTGGCCCTGATGCTGTTCGCCACGACGACGGTATTGGCGGCAGGTACTGAAACAACCACCAGCAGCAGCACCAGCTATACGGTGTCAAACCCGACCAAGGCGATGCGCAAGGCAACAGCGCTGATCAATGCAGAGGATTACCGCGCGGCACTGGTCCATCTGGAAACAGAGGTGGCAGCCAATCCCAAGAATGCCGATGCGTGGAACCTGACCGGCTTTGCCGCCCGCAAGCTGGGGGATTACGGCCGGTCAGAAACCGCCTATGACACGGCGCTGACGATCAACCCGAAACATGCAGGCGCATTGGAATATAAGGGCGAGCTGTATCTTACACTCGGCAATCTGGAAGGCGCACAGACGATGCTGGCGCGGCTGAAAGATATCTGCGCGTTCAACTGTAATGAAGTGAAGGCGCTGAACAAGGCGATCAATCTGTACAAACAGGCGAACTGATCGGCGGCGCGCTATCTCCCCAACAGCATGGGCGCCAAACAGCATGGGTGCCGGACCGCATAGACGAAAAAAGGGAGGCCGCAAGGCCTCCCTTTCCGTTTGATGGATATAACGTTTGCAAGAACGGCGTCAGATGTTCCTGACGAGGCTGCTCTTCAGTCCACCTGTCGCTTTTGCACCGTCAAAACCAATCATTCTAGACATCAGATCACCTCCTTTTCGTTGTTGAACAATAATCNGAGCCTAGCCGTCCCGGTCCCGTCTGTCACGCCCGTGGCGATCAACGCGGCAATTTGTCTGTCATTGCAGATNATCTGTCAGCAGGCCCGCAGACACCGNCCCCCCNANGGATCGGCCCCNNAANGGNTNGGCCCCNGCCATGTAATCAGCCGCCGAACAGGCCGCGGGCAAAGGTAACTGCCGCATCGANACCTTGCGAAACGCTGTCGCCAATNGACCCGGCGATGCCGCCGGCCGTTTCGCCAAGCGACTGGCTGTCACCGGAAATGCTGTCGGAAATGTCGCCTGCCAGCGTGCCGGCCTTGTCCGCAAGACCGGCCCCGGCGGCCCCGATCTTTGACACGCCGGTGCCAATGGCCGCNGTCGCATTGTCGGCAAGCCCGTCAAAGGTTTCAAGAANACGATCCATCACATTGCCGGTGTCCGGCGCCGTGGCATCCCCATTCTGCTGCGCGTCATCCATCTCACACCCCNTCACATACCCCGGTCATCAGGATGTTCTAGCCCTATCACGCCCGCCATCATGCAGCCAACCCCCGATGGGCAGCCTGCGACGCGCGCGCCTATTGGCAGGGGGCTGAAGGATGCCTATCTAACGAGGCGTCAGCCACAGGTTAAAGACAACGGGTCTATGTTTGGTTTCTTGCGCATTGGAAGGGTTGCGGCCCTGTTCATCATGCTATCCGGAGCTTTTGGGATGCAGCCAGCCATCAGCGCGCCAGTAACGGCGCATGATTTTACATTTGAAAATATCGAAGGCGGCACGCTGTCACTGGCAGATTTCGCCGGCCAGCCCATCCTGCTGGTGAATACNGCCTCGCTGTGCGGTTTTACACCCCAATATGAAGCCCTGCAGGCGCTGTGGGAACAATATCGCGATCGCGGGCTGGTGGTNCTNGGTGTGCCAAGCCGGGANTTCGGCAATCAGGAATATGACAGTGCNGCCAAGACCAAGAATTTCTGCGAGGTCAATTATGGCATCGATTTTCCCATGACCGAGGCTGTCACCATTCGCGGCGACGCGGCGCACCCCTATTACCAGTGGGTGGCCCTGCAGGGCCGCCGCAAGACGCCGCGCTGGAATTTCTACAAACATCTGATTGACGGTGAGGGTAACCTTGTCGACTGGTTTGCATCGACGACCCCGCCCGGATCGCCAAAAATCACAAAGGCGATCGAGCAGCTGTTACGGTGAGCCCCGGCCGGGCCAGCCATGACTTTTGGCCCATGATGCTGGGCCCATGGTTCTGGGCCCATGACTCCGGNTATATGTGATCGAGGTTATGATGACGGAAAATACGGACGTAACGGCTGATTCGGCCGGCCAGACTGCGGCACTGCGGCAAACCCTTTCGGACGAGATGCATGCCCGCGCCTTTAATGATTTTGAGGGTGCCGGCCGGTTTGTCCGCTTTGTGTTTCTGACTGACGATGCCGATGGCAGCGTTCTGGATTACGTCAATGCCTTCCTTGTTGCAAACGGGGCCACGCCGATTGATCCGGGATGGAAGTTTCAGCGTATCGAACTTGGTGCCTTTGCGCTGCGGCTTGAGAAACATACCGAATTCGTGTCGATCAGCTTTATCGAACATGGCCACAAGGCAGGCACCGGGCTGCTGCCCAATGCCTTTGATGCTGCCAGCTCGACGCTGCCACTGGCCTGGGTGGGGGGTGCGCCGGCACCGCTGTTCCATGCCATATGGCTGGAAATCGGGGGNGGCCCGCCGCGCANCAACACACCTGAACGCATGCTCGAGGTGATGCAGGCGCGCAGCGTCGCCTCAAACCTGTTTGGTGACAGCGCATCACAGATCCATTTTGCCTTTGATATCGATGATAACGGGTTTTCGCGCATTGCCCTCTATAATGACGGCATTGCCCCCAACCGTATGGGCCGGACCATCCAGCGGATTGTCGAGCTGGAAACCTATCGTCTGCTGGCCATGCTCGGCTTTGCTGCATTGCGTGAAAACGGGGCCAGCCTGGGGCGGATCGAAACCACCGTCGCCGGGTTGACCACCGATTTGGCGGCGCAGATCAAACAGCCGGACGGGCAGGTGCAGCAGCTGTTGACGGTCTTGTCGGCACAGGCGGCCGATCTTGAGGAAATCTATTCGCGCACATCCTATCGGCTGGCGGCCAGCAAGGCCTATGAGGCCATNATGAACGACCGGATCAGCGGATTGCGTCTGGCGCGCCTCAAGGGATTTCAGGGCATTCGGGGGTTTCTTGGCCGGCGGATGACACCGGCGATGGACAGTTGCCGCGCCTTTTCCGAACGNCTGGCGCGCCTGTCAGAACGGATCACACGCGCNGGCGACCTGATGCGCACGCAGACCGAGATGATCATCCAGCGCCAGAACCGCAATCTGCTGCGATCGATGAACAGCCGGGCGCGCCAGCAGCTGCGCCTGCAGCAGACGGTTGAACGGCTGTCGATTGCCGCCGTGACCTATTACGGGGTCGGGCTTGTCGGCTATCTGGCGCAGGTGCTGCCTCTTGAACAGTGGGGCTGGCACCTGACGCTGGTCAAGGCGGCGGCCGTGCCGGTGATCGCCTTTCTGGTCTGGCTGACCATCCGCGGGGTCAAGGCGGCCATTGAATCGGATGATGATGTCTGATTGAAAAAACGGTCCATAGCGGGGCTGTTTGCGGCGGGGCCGTATTTTTGCAAAAGCGTTAATGCNATGCAGACTATGGGCNGGCCGGGNATCCGGACCGGCAGATGCCCGCATGTCGTGGCCCCCGATCATGCCGTAAAAAGGCCAACAGCATGTCCTCATCCGAATCTGCGCAACCGATATTTTGGCAAGCCGACGGCCATCATCTTGCTGAAATTAACGTCGCCACTGCGATTGCNGACCTTGATGATCCTGTGATGGAACCGTTCATGGCGGCGCTCGACAAGGTCAATGCGCTGGCCGAGGCAAGTGCGGGCTTTGTCTGGCGGATGCAGGACGAGACCGGCAACAATACCGGCACCTATCTGAATGATGATCCGCNCCAGATTGCCAATATGTCTGTCTGGGAAACACCGGCGGATTTTCGATTTTACGTCTATAATACTGCGCATGGTGCCTTTATGAAGCGCCGCGCCCGCTGGTTTGTGCCATCTGAGGTGCCAACATTCGCCATCTGGTGGATTGCGGCCGGTACGGTGCCAACGCTGGCAGAGGGGGTTGCCCGCCTCGAAAAGCTGCGCCGCGACGGGCCGACGGCCGATGCCTTTGGATGGGACCAACTGCCCGCCTGATCTGAGATAGGTCGACCGCGTCTACCGCGTGGCGGCGTCTGCCAGTGCCCCGCACCAGGCTATTGTGGCGCGGATATGCCAGTTCAGCTGGCGGTCATGAAAGCCGACATGCCCGCCGCCACGCGTCACCACCACCTGTACCCCGGCCTGTGGCATGTGCTGCCTNTAGATCTGCCTGTAGATCTGCCTGCAGATCTGTCTGTTCTGGCGGGCTGGCGGGGCGGGGCTGGTCCAGCGCCGGCTGGCTGGGCACCCATGGATCATTCGACCCCTGCAGCAGCAGCACCGGAATGGGCGCATCCTGCAGCCGGTGATGCACGCTGGTGCCGGCATAATAGGCGGCACTGTCCGCATAGCCGGCAAGGCGCGCTGTCACCAGATCATCAAAATCGCGCACGCTTTTTGCTGCCATGGCGGCGCGGTGCAGGGCCGGGTCCAGGTCCGGCACAGCGTCGGCAATCTGCTTCAGCCCTGACAGCATATAGCGGACATAGGGCCGGTTCCGGGGCGCGTGAAAGCGCGCGGCCGTGGCCACCATATCCAGCGGTGTGCCGATGGTGACAAGACCGGCCAGCCGCCGCGCCGCATCATCAAAATCCAGAATCATGTTCAGCGCTGCCGTACCGCCAAGGGAATGCGCCATCATGAAAAGCGGCACGCCCGGGTCCAGCGCGCTGGCAGCGTCAACAAAGGGGATGAGATCGGCCCCGGCGCCGGCATTATAGGTGCCGCGCGCCAGGGGACGCCCCGGACCCGCACCGCGCATATTCACCCGCAACAGGCTGAAGCCCGCATCCAGTACCGGCCGGATCAGCCACAGGATATGCGCTGCATCCATACAGCCATTCAGCCCATGAACCGCGATGATACAGCCGCGTGACCGGCCTTTTGTGCCGCCTGTGGCCGCCGAGCGTGCCGGATGAAAGGCGGCCAGCAGCCTGTCCCCGTCTTCAAGGTCAAGACAGACTTCCTGCGAGGGGGGTGGTGCCGGGGCATCCTGACGCAGGAAATGACGAATGGTCTGGGCATCGCCGCCGATCCAGGGAAAGGCCTCGCCCCGAAAGGGCGGGATCAGCGTGCCGGCGTCATTGCGAATAAAGCCCAAGGCGCCACACCACGTCAGAAAAAGGAAATATCCGCAACGGCGATGTCAGCCGCATGATCACGGCCATAGGCCACAATGCCGATGCTGACCAGCCGGTCCGCCGACGGGGTCTGCGGTGTCAGTCCGGCACTGTGGGCAAAGCCGGCAAAGGGCAGGGTGAAATGCTGCCAGCTTTCATCCACGGTGAAGGCGGCGCTGTAATAATGCCAGGGGCGGTTTGTGTCGCGGGTGCGCAGATGAATGTAATAGGTCTCGTTATTGCCGCGTGCCCTGATCCGCATGCCGCGCAGCGCGCTGCCATTATCGGCAAGGGCGGAAAAATCCACCCCGGCCCGAAACTGGATAAAGCCGCCATTATTGCGGGTGCTGACATCACCTGTCATGCGGGCGGCAGCGCGGCCGTCAATGGTGACAAATTCCAGATTGCCGTCCGACACGCCGCCCATCACCCGGTCGCTGAGAAAACGCCAGTAGCGTGCGCTGTCCGCCGTCATCGGAAAAATCATGGCATCATCATTGGCCTGCGCTGCCGGCGCCGCGCCCCCGACCGTCAGCAGCGCCAGACCGGCGGCAACCAGCCCGCCAGCAAAGCGCCTGCCAGTAAAGCGCCCGCCAGCAGATTTACTGCTGCGCGGCGATATAGAGGCGGTGTTGCGCGGGTCCTGTTCCATAGGCTGCAGATAGGGCGTCCTTGCACCTGTTTAAAGGCTGCGCCACGCCAGACGGCACATAGATCGCCCAAATTCCGCAAAGAGTGTTTTTTCCTGTGGCCTGATAATCAGGGCTTTGGCAAACTCCTCCGCATGGCGGTAACAGGGCGAAACGGGGCGATTATGCAGAACGGTTCGGGCGAAAACGGTTCGGGGGAAACGCTTCCTGCGATACAGGCGGCACTGGCAGCATCGGGGCTGGCATTCGAAATCTGGCCCTGTGATGATGACCTTGCCGATACGGCGGCCTTTTGTGCGCATTATCAGGTGCCACCCGAAAATTCGGTGAATGCCATTCTGGTGCGCGACAAGGCCGATGGCGACAATCATGCGCTGTGCATGGTGCCTGCCACCCATCGCCTTGATGTGAACAAGACAGTGCGCAAGCGGCTGGGGGCGAAAAAGGCATCCTTTGCAACGCCGGATGAAACACGCGCGATCACCGGTATGGAAATTGGCGGCGTGACCCCGATCGGCCTGCCGGCAGGCGTGCGCGTCTGGGTGGAAGAATCCGTCATGGGGCTGGACTACATTATCCTCGGGGGCGGCAACCGGACATCAAAGCTGAAAGTGCCGCCCGGCATTTTCCTGCAGATTGCCGATTGCGAGATCGTTGCCGAACTGGCGCGCCCGCGTGACTGATACCGCCAGACCCACGCCATATTCAAGGAACAGCGACATGATGCNACGCCGCAAAGACACGCAACCCCAAGGCCATGTTCCAACATACAGAATGGGCGGCACGGCACGGTTCCTGCCGTTTATGGCGATGATCCTGATGGTTTGTCTGGTACCGGGGCTGATGCTTGCCAAGCCGGCGGTGGCGGGCGAAACGCTGCCCTGCGAGGTGATGGTCAAATTCGAGGATGATGAGGTTGGCGCGGCCACCATCTACCGGCTGCGCCTTCAATTCAAGAACCGGACCGGCCGCGATATCACCCATGTATCGGTTCTGACGACAACCGCTGCCGGGGNGTCGGTGGGCAACAGCCAGCTGGATTGCCGGGTCGATGATATGGTGCTGAAGCCGGGGGACACGGGCGAGTGCCGCAGCGACCTGCAGGTGATCACCGGCCGTATGGCGGCGCGGCTGAATTTTGATGACTGGCTGGGCATGATCCGTGACCAGCAGGACAAGCTGGCCACCATCAGGATNTGCGAGATTGTCGGCACCCGGTTCAGCCAGGACTGAGACGGGCGGGTCGGCGCATCATGAAAACCCGCNTCATATCGTGACGAGANCGNAATGAAGACAGGGCTGCCAACCACCGTTATCGGATCCTTTCCGAAACCGGATTACCTACCCATCCGCGACTGGTTTGATTCGGCGCGTGACACAGGGGAGATGGATTCGCCCGAGGCGACCCGCAGCTATTCTGCCTATCGTCCCTCGGATGCTGATGAGGCGCTGTTTGTGCGTGCCGCAGAGGACATCATCGCCCTGCAGATTGCCGCCGGGATCGATGTGCCAACCGATGGTGAGGTGCGGCGCGAGAATTATATCCATTACCATTGCCGCCATGTCAGCGGATTTGATTTCGATCATCTGGAACATCGCGTGCTGCGGGACGGGGCCTATGCGGCCGATCTGCCGGCCATTCGTCAGGCGATTCGCCATGAAAACGCGCCCTACAGCCCGCATGATTTTACCGCCAGCCAGGCGGTCAGTCCCCGGCCGATCAAATTCACCCTTCCCGGGCCGATGACCATCATGGATACGACAGCNGACTGTTTCTATCATGACAGGCGGCGCCTTGCCGCTGATCTGGGCGATAGCGTCAATCGTGAAATCAGGGCGCTTGTCGATGCCGGATGCCGACATATACAGGTNGATGAACCCCTGTTTGCNCGGCAGCTGGATGATGCCTTTGCCTTTGGGATGGACGGGCTGGAGCGCTGTTTCCACAAGGTGCCATCGGGGGTGACGCNGACGGTGCATATCTGTTGCGGTTATCCGAATCATCTTGACGACGAGGACTACAAAAAAGCCGATGCCGCAAGTTATCACCGGCTGGCCGGGGTTATGGATGAGCTGGATTTTGATGCGGTGTCGATCGAGGACGCGCATTGTGCCAATGATCTGGCACTGCTGGAATCATTCACCCGTAAATCGGTGGTTTTTGGTGCAATCGCGGTCGCCCGATCACGCATAGAACCGGTCGAGGAGGTGATCCAGCGGTTGCGCGATGCGCTCGGGCATATTGACCGGGACAGGCTGATCGTCGCGCCCGATTGCGGGCTGGGCATGCTTACCCGTGATCTGGCCAAGGCCAAGCTGGAAGTCATGTGTGCCGCTGCGGCGGCCGTCTGATTGCGGGCAATCGGCCAGAAAAATGCCCTGTGCCTTACCGCGCACAGGGCATTGTCATTTGGTTATAGATGCGCTGCCATCACGCGCGGATCAGGATTTTTCCTCGGCACCAATTTGTGCCCAGTCCGGAACCCAGCTTGGATAGCTGGAGCAGGCAGAAACGCCAAAAAGGGCAATGGCCAGAAGNCCGGCTGTNANAATTCTTTTCATTAGTACCTCCTAAACAAGATANNTGATCGTANCGACAAAACCNCCTGCAGGTCCATAAATGCTTTTACGNNTGNNCCATNTGGCGGCAGGAAATCCGACCATGCGCTGCGGTGTCAAAGCAACGCACCGTCGATGATTACGATGGCATGGCCGCCCGATAGCCCGCCCGTCAAATAAATGTCTTTCTTTTATATTAAATTCAACTTAATTGGGCGCCGCAGTTCGAATTAACCGAATGGAGGGCCTTATGAAGACGTTGATGATGCGTATGGCGGTTGTGGCGTTTTGTGTGTCCATGCCCCTCGCAGCGCATGCCCTGACTTTCAAGAAAGGTCAGGTTCTGGGAAGTGACGGCCAAATTTATGATGGTGCTTCTCCGGCCGAGATTGCAAAGCTGATTTCCGTGGCCAAGTAAGAAGGCAAGACGGCTGGTGTGTTCGGTGGCAATCTTTTCGTGATTGTGAATGACGGCGTGACCTTCATTCCGATTACGGATCTCGCCGGCAAGTCAGAGGAAGATATCGAGGCGCTTGTTGTCGAGCGGGTGACCGCCGATGTCATGACTCGCCTGGTGGAAGTCAGCGGTGACGCCGCCGCTCCAGCCGTGGCCGCAACGGGCGCCGCGGCATCGGCAAGCACAGCCACCAGCGCGCCTGTGCGCCAGCTGACGGAAGAGGAAATCGGTCTTCTTGAGGAGATGGAAGAGGCCGCATCCGACGAGGAAATCTCGGCTGCGCTGGCGTCAATCCAGGCTGCCGATGTAGCCGGCGTTGCCGCCAAGGAGGCAGCCGAGGCCACCCGTGAGGCCTGGGGCTATATCAGCCCCGAGGATCTGGAAGAGGCAACGCAGCAGGCGGCGCAAGTCGCGGCACAGGAGGCAGCTGCAATTGCCAGCCATATGGCTGTTGAGAATGCGTTGCAGGCGCTTATTGATAGCGGTGCCAGCTTGGCTGAAATCGATGCCTTCATAGAGGCCAATCCGGCACCGTCCGAATAGGGGCTGCGCCGCGACGATATCAGGACAGGGCGGCTGCGGCCGCCCTTTTTCATGACCCATGGCCATGGTGACAGGCACCAATGATGAGACATATATCTGCCTGCGGCCATTGACAGACGGTTTTTGCTGGCCTGCAGGCCGCCAGCATGTCTATAGAAGGGCATCGCTTTCCTGAAAAGGCCATGTCCCGATGGATGAATTTGGTGCTCACAGACCGTCAGGCGTCAACCGGCTGATCCTGTTCCTTGTCCGCATGGGGTTTGGCCGCGGCAAGCTGAAACGCGTCTTTTCCCGCGCTTGGCAGGCATCGTCGCCCGACACGCCGGTTGATTTTGCCTATCACGGTTTGCGGTTGCGGCTGCGGCCGGTCGGCAACACCATTGAGTCAAAGATCCTGTTCAGCTCGCGTCTGCGCGAGGCCGAGGAACTTGCCTTCATCCGCCAGTATCTGACCGGCGGCGGCTGCTTTGTCGATATCGGTGCAAATGTCGGCTATTACGCCCTGATGGCGGCGCATGCCGGTGCAACACAGGTGCTGGCGGCCGAACCAAACCCGGAACTGGTAGACAGGTTTGCCGCCAATATTACGCTCAATGGTCATGACCAGCAGATCACGATTCTGCCGGTGGCAATCGGGGCCGCCGATGACACGGCGCGCCTTCACCTGAAACAGGGGGATACCGGCGGCAGCTCGATCGTGCGGAATGTTGCTGCGGATGGTGCGATTGATGTGCCGGTGCGCCCGCTTGCCGCCTTGCTGGCAGAGCATGGGGTCACGGCGGTCGACGCCATGAAAATTGATATTGAGGGCATGGAGGACCGTGCCCTTGCGCCGTTCCTCATACCGGAAAACAGCGCGCTGTTCCCGCGGCTGCTGATCATCGAGACCGTCAACCGTGATGACTGGGAAGTGGATGTGCTGCAGCGGCTGGCCGAATGCGGTTATGTCACCATTGCCGAAACACGCGGCAATTCGGTGCTGGCGTTGCCTGCATAGTCAGTTTTTCTGTGCCGAGACCCGCGCGTTGGCGTCGGCCGGGGCATTGGCGGGATATCGGTGCAGACCGTCGGCAAGATGCAGCCATAGCAGCTTGCGACCATAATATACATGAAATTCGGGGGTGAAATCCGCCGGATCGCGCAAGGTGGTCGGGTAGAGATGAATCTCGCCCGCATAGGCAATGTCCTTCTGTCGCGTTGGTTATGATAGCCCCCATCCGGATGCTGTTCCCCGTTAGCGGCGTCATATGTTTATCAGAGGACGAGGGCAATCCGTGCGCTGAACGGGCAGCAATGATTCTGGCGCCGGCTATGCGGGTCTGCCGGACCGCAGACAAGACCGGGGGTCTGTCCAGCGCAGGTCAGCCTAGCGCAGATCGTCAAACATCACTTTCTGGCTCTTCATGGCATCGATCTGTGCCCTGGTC